>JBAUOG010001230.1:0-12233 GCA_049579625.1 Bryobacteraceae bacterium | reverse complement strand
ATCCCATACAATCCCCGCTATCTGGTTGGGTTGGCCGCCCTTCAGCCCGAGCATTCCTCCGCACTCCTGAGGAGGGCACTCACCCTGAACGAATGCGATGCTCGCAGCTGGGTCCAACTCGGTCTCGACGCCGAGTTCCAACTAGGGGATTTGGCTTTGGCCGAGCAGTCTTACCATCGGGCGGCCGAAGTCAATCACATGTTCTACCCGGCCTCGAATCTAGCCAACTTCTATTACCGCTATCAGCGCCGGAACGAATTCTTTGAGTGGGCCCATCGCGCACTTCTGATGGCCTATGACGATCCTACGCTCCTGTTTGTGGAGATCTGGAGTCTTTCAGACGATCCACGATTTAACCAGCGGCTTCTCCCGGAACGCGTCCGTGTCATCCTCGCGCCCTACGTCAGCTTCTTAATGCAGACCAATCGTCTCGATGCGGTCGAGGGCCTTCTGTCGCGCCTGTTGAAACGCATGACCATTGATCGCTACGACAAAGAACAGCCTTACGCCGCGAGTTTTAACCACGACTATCATGAACTCTTTGGCTTGAGCCTCGACCGTCTGCTGGCCGCCAACCGCTATCAGGCGGCCCAACGCCTTTGGAAGGAGTTGATGGAGGCCAATTGGTTGCAAACGCCCCTCCCCACGTCTGCCGTCCCACTCACCAACGGCGACTTTCGCCGGCCGACATTCGGCCATGGTTTCGATTGGGTCTTCCTGCCGGTAGAGCACGTCAGCGTTGAGCAGATCCCGGTTTCCTCCCGGCTGCGGATCAGCTTCGACGGCAAGGAGCCGGAGGCCTCCCGTCTATTGCAACAATTCGTGGTCTTGGAGCCCAACCAACGTTACCGTTTGACGTGGACAGCCGAGAGCGATCGCATCGCGAAAGACTCCGGCTTCCAATGGCGATTGTTGCCCGTATCCGAGAAAGGCCCCGCCGAGACCTCCGACCTGGTCAGCCCCGACCTGCTCGGCCTGACCGACACCGGCACCTGGGACTTCACCGCCCCGGCGCAGCCCCTGAATCTGCTGGTACTGGACTACGCCCGCCGCTCCGGGACAGTCCGACCCGAAGGTGAACTATCCCTGAGCGGCGTGGCGTTGAACCTCAGCGCACAGGGAACTGCACAGTGAAGCCATTTCTCAGCGATATTGCATTCCACAGGCTGAAGGCCTGTGCTCCACACCACAGGCTGAAGGCCTGTGCCACGGTTCACGGTGAACTGTCAACCGCCCTCCTTTCGCTGCCCCGTAATGTGATGTTGAAGCACGGGGTCCAGTGAATTCAGGTACTCCCGAATGTTCCGCTGAGGACACCCGTTCAACGTAAACACCCCTTTCGCCATCCAACTCCGGCCCAGCGCCCGCTCATAGGCACTGTCTGGTCGTCCCATGAATAAGGGCCTGCTTGCTATCTCTCCCAAACTATCCGCCTCTCTTGGCCGCCATTCCTTTTGATTCTCAAAATTAAAAGCCATCCTTTAATACCTCGTACTTCCAGTCTCCCCCCTACCCGCCGGATCCCCCACCTCACCCCCCGCGCAACTGCTTGATAAAGCAGCAAATAAAATCCAGATCGTTTGTGACCGCCTTCCGCCTGTGCGCCTTTTGGCCCGCGGCTCCGCCCACGTCGGGTTACAAATTCACCTTGCTGCCGTCAGTGAGGTGAGCCAGGAGAGGTTGGCGGCGGGGCGTGTCGGCCTCGGTCGAGGTGATCTCAGCGAGCAGCTCGTCGAAAGGCCATTTCGCCCTGCCCGCTGTTACTCCGAGCTCGGTGAGGTGGGCCAAGTCGCGTTCAAAGGCCTTCGAGGACATTTGGTAGCCACAGGCCATGAGCGAAAGAGACTCGTCGTCGGTAAAGTCGTCCAGATCCGTGCGAAGCTCTGCAATTCTTTGCTGGAAGTCTTTCCTTACGCCCGAAGGGGAGAGAGCGGCGCGCTCAATGTCGTAGGACTCTTGGGAGAATCGAAGCCGGACGGTGTCCGCATCCAGGCCGGCTTTCATGTGAAGGAACATCAAGCCCCGAAGAAGACCGGACCGGAGCCGCGCGGACAAATCAGCGTAATTGGCCAGGCGGACGCGTTCCATGAGCGTATCCGAGGATCGCTGGGCATATCCTCCCAGCCCTTTGAACCCTTCGGTGGGCGCCTTTTGGAAAAGGAGTTGGCCAGAGGCGTCACTCACCAGAAGCACGTTGCAGTTTAAAGCGAGGAGGGACACAGTGCCCTGGTTATCATGCACCCCTCCGTCCACCAGCTGAACCTGGACTCCGCCTGTGTACATGTCGTCGATCCGGAGCGGCGCAAAGATAAAGGGTACACATGCGGACGCAGCTACAGCCCGACCGAGCTTGATCTGCCACTGAGCGCTCTCCTCATACCAGGACCACTCCAACCGCGGATTACTGTCGGCCGAGCCATACACGGCCCAGGGAGATTCGCCCATCCACGTCGGCGTGAACTGCCAAGCGTGCCCGGTGTTCACGGACGTGGCGTTCAAGACCAGAACGGGTACTTTGTGCGCGCGCAACCAGTTGTGTTTGCCCGGACTGAAATCCGTCGTTCCGGATAGCGTGGCATCGTAGTCCGCGGGCGTAAACGGAAGCTTGTCCATGAAGAGGGGTTCCGCGCCTGGCAGAAGCGGCCGGTAGAACTTCTCTTCCAGCGCTAGTGCCGTCTGTTCCGGATCCAACGCGCCCTTCTCGGCCTTGACCGCACGCCAGAACAGCTTCAGCCGCCCAGGCTGGGTCTGTCCCCTGAGGTCTGTCGCCACAGCTCCTCGAAAGTGTGCGATCAGTTTGTTCACGACTTGGATATAGTCGTCCCGCTCTAAGGGCTTCGGGTCCAATAACCGGTTGCGTAGCGCCAACCAGTAGCAGGCCCCGATGATGCTTCCGCCGGAGACGCACGAAAGAACATCCACGTGACGCAGTACATCCAGTTCGGCAAGTCGCGCCAGAACTCCCAGGTGATAGAACGAGGCTCTGAAGCCGCCCCCTGAAAGCGCCAACCCGACCTTGCCGACGCTGACCGATTGGATCGCGTCCGCCGCTCCAGGGAGCAGCGCCTTGAAGAACGCGGCGATTCCGGCATTCTCCATCGGCCGTTTCTCCTGGATGTGCGCGAGCTGAGCGAATTGCTGCGCCGTCGTCTGAAGCTGCCAGGGCGCCGGTTTCTCCTTTGTTGTCGCCAAGGCATCTTTCGCCTCTTGATACTGGCCCAGGCCGAAGTACGCTTGGGCGAGCGTCGCGGCATTAAACCAAGTCCCACTGGGCGCGAGCTCTTTCGTGATTCGCTGGCGCATCGCCTTTGCTCTCTGTTGCCGGTCTACCGGGTTGTCGCCCGCGCTGGCCAGCAGATCTGCCAGAAACGCGGAATTGATATGCGGATACGCATCATCTCCTAACTCGCCTTTCGCCCCCCGCTCGTATAACTTTGCGGCGCGCTGCAGGTCATCCAACTGGCCGAGATCATTCCATCGGCGCTTGTAGATCCCGCCCGCAATGCCGAGCGTCTCTCCGTCGCCATCCAGCGCAGAACTTTTGAGATTGAACACGTCATCGAGAATTTCAAGCGCCTGGTCGTACCGGAGCGCTACGTTCAGCTCGGGGTCCTTGCTTGTGATCTCAGCATGCTGCTGGCACAGTTGCTCACGATTCTCAGGTGGAATGCGATCCAGTAAGGCGCTCTTCTTGTTCCTGATCCGATCGAGAACAGCACGGGCCAGCGCGAGTTCGTCTTCCCGCTTCAGTTGCTTCCAAAGCTCGTTTGCCTCGGCGAACTTAATCTGCTCGCCCCTCAGAAACGCTCGGGACCGCAATACCGACGGGGACGTGGACCGTGTGATTGGCATGACCTCAATACTTACACAGCCGACGTTTCTAGGGAGGCGCGAAGGCTTGTCCGTGGCACAGCCGTTAGGCTGTGGTCGGCGCGACAAGGCCTCGGCGTATTCTAAGTGCAACCGCGCGCCCCTAGGCCTTGCTAGAGTTGGGGCCGTCAGCAGAGTCTTACTTCCCCCTCCGGCCTGCAACTTGCGCAAAACCCGCCGGATCCGCCGACCCTTCACCAATCTGCTGGCGCCACAACGCGTAATACAGCCCCGTCTCCGCCACCAGTTCATCGTGCGTTCCCTGCTCCACAATGCGCCCGCGCTCCAGTACATAGATCCGGTCGGCATGCATGATGGTCGATAGCCGGTGCGCAATCAGAATGGTGATCACGTCGGCCTTCTGACCGACGTCGCGAATGGTGGACGTGATCTCCTCTTCCGTGATGGAGTCGAGTGACGATGTGGCCTCGTCAAACACCAGCAGCCGGGGCTTCCGCAGCAAGGCACGCGCAATCGACAGGCGCTGCTTCTCGCCACCCGAAACCTTCACGCCACCTTCGCCAATCAGTGTGTCAAGACCCTTGTCGGCCCGGGCCAACAGCGAATCGGCAGCCGCGCGCCGCAGAACTTCGAGGCATTCCGCATCGGTTGCATCGGGCCGGACGAACAGCAGGTTCTCGCGAATGGTGCCCGAAAACAACTGGGTGTCCTGGGTGACGAAGCCGATTTGTTCGCGCAGCTTTTCAGGCTCGATCCGGTCGGCAGCGATGCCGTTGTAGTGGATGCTGCCCTGCTGTGGTTGATACAGCCCAACCAGAAGCTTCACCAGGGTGGTCTTGCCGGCGCCCGACGGGCCGACGAAAGCGATCGTCTCGCCGCGCGACACCTGGAAGCTGACGCGGCTCAGAGCGGGCCGGTTGGCGGTCTGGTGTGTGAACGTCACATCGTCAAAGTCGAGTGCTTCCAACTTGCCCAGTTCCTCCGGATTGGCCGGGACCGGCTCGGGCGCAATGGCGAGGATCTCTTCCAGCTTGTTCAACGACGCTTCGGTCTCGCGATAGATGTTGATGATGTTTCCGAGCTCCTGCAGCGGGCCAAAGATGAAGAATGAATAAATGAACAACGAGAAGAACTGGCCCACGGTAATGCGCTGCGTGAAGATCAGGTAGAGCATCAGAAACAAGATGCTGGTGCGTAACAGATTCACCATGGTTCCCTGGATAAAGCTCAGGCTGCGCAGATAGCGGACTTTCTTAAGCTCCAGTTTCAGGATCTTGTTGGTGGTGGCGTTGAGACGCCCCACTTCCTGGCGCGCGAGCCCCAGGGTCTTGACCAGTTCGATGTTGCGCAGCGACTCTGTGGTGGATCCTGCCAGCGCGGTCGTCTCCGCCACGATGACTTTCTGAATCGTCTTGATTTTACGGCTGAGCACCGAGCTCATGCCTCCGAGCAGCGGAATGGTCAGAAAGAATGCCGGCGCAATCACCCAGTCGACCCGCAGCGCATAGATGGTGACGAAGATAATGCCGACCGTGGAGGTGAACAGGATGTTCACGAAGGCGGTGATGAAGCGCTCGACGTCCGAGCGGACCTTCTGCAGTTTCCCGAGCGTTTCACCGCTACGCTGATCTTCAAAGACACCGTACGGTAGCGAAAGCGAGTGTTCTACTCCTTCGGCATACAGGGCTGCGCCGGTACGCTGCGTGATGACATTGACGAAGTAGTCCTGAAAATTCTTGGCGACGCGGGATACAAACGCAACCCCGACCGCCGCCCCCAGCAGCAGGCTCACGCCGCGGATGAACTGAGACGTCGTGTAGGAGTGGAACTTGGTGGCATAGCCGTCAATGATGAGCCGGAAGATCCAGGGGTCCAGCAGCGAGAAAATCTGGTTGATCGCCGCCAGCAAAAGGGCCAGGAAGACCAGTCGCCAATGCACCTTCAAATGCCGCCACAGTAATTCCATATAGGTTCAAGATTCCCAGTTTAAAGAAAACGATGCAACCGGAGATGGGCGTCCCCCAAGGTGCCACGAGCGTCGATCCGGGTGTTGCGTTGCGATCCAATTGTGGCTTCGGCAATCGTCGGCAAATGGCCTGTTCGAAGTCCCGAACCTGGTGCCCGGCGACTACACGGTTGCCATCACCTCATCCCAGTTCGCACCATTGAGCCACGAAGTTGTTTTGGAAGTGGGACAGCACTCGCTACAAAGAGTACTACGTCAGCCGAAAAGCGGAGGACATCAAGAACCTGGTGGAGGACATCAAGAACCTCTAGGCCCCGTTTCAAGCCTCGATCACGAATCGTTCGGCATAGGCCACACGACAGTTGTACATCTAGATGTAGCGACGAGTCGGGTCCGTCCCCAAATGCGAGCGTTGTCCGACCCAGGGCGAAGCGCGATATCGCCCAGACTGGCTGATTCGCGGCATATGCAGAACCCGCGACCAGGCCGACCATGGAAGCTAAGTCGTGCCGTATCAGTCTGATCCGTCGGAGTTCTCTATCACAAAGTCTTTTGAGGTCAACGTGCAATATTCATTGGGGATGCCCTATGCCACGTCCGCCTTGGGTAGAAGGACGTATTGTCGGCCCAGTTCACAAACCGTGCCTCTAAAATGCCGGCTCCCGATCGCGGAAGCCGCCGACTTCTCGGCTTTCTTAGGTTTGACGTGATATCGTTGCTTCGGTTCGCGACCGTCGCGCGCAGACATCAATAATCACAGTTGTGATCCGGCTCCTTACCAGGAGTCCTTTAATTCACAGGAGGAATCGATCGAATGTTTTTGCCACACCAACCCGCGGTGAGCAGTCTTTGCAAGTGCCTGAAACGAAGCGCACCTGCCGCCGGACGAGGTATCAGATGGAGTTTCAGCACCATGCTGGCCGCGATGTTCGCCGCCACCCTATTCTTGATGAACCCGGCCGCAGGTTGGGCGCAGGAGTCAGCCAAGCACGCCGGTGGTGAAGCGAACCTGGTTCTGCCCGACTTGGCCCAAGCGACATTCCTAGGCGGGATCAATGGCCGAACGCTGCTGGAATACGGGTTGATCATTGTCGCACTCGGCCTGCTTTTTGGTCTGGTGATCTTCTACCAGCTCAAGAATATGCCGGTCCACAAATCGATGCTCGAGATCTCCGAACTCATTTATGAGACCTGCAAGACCTACCTCATTACCCAGGGTAAATTCCTGCTCATCCTCGAGGCCTTCATCGGCACCATCATTGTGTTCTACTTCGGGTTTCTCCAGCACTTTGATGCGATCAAGGTGTTCATCATCCTGATGTTCAGCGTGGTTGGAATCTGTGGAAGCAGTGGCGTGGCATGGTTTGGAATTCGCGTCAACACCTTCGCCAATTCCCGCACTGCCTTTGCCAGTCTGCGCGGCAAGCCCTTCCCCTGTTACGAGATTCCATTGAAGTCAGGCATGAGCATCGGCATGCTGCTGATCAGCGTGGAACTGGTCATTATGCTCTTCATCCTGCTCTTCATCCCGCATGACTACTCAGGGCCTTGCTTTATCGGATTCGCGATCGGCGAATCGCTGGGCGCCGCGGCACTCCGCGTAGCGGGCGGCATCTTCACCAAGATCGCGGACATCGGCGCCGACCTGATGAAGATTGTCTTCAAGATCAAGGAAGACGACGCACGCAACCCAGGCGTGATCGCTGACTGCACGGGCGACAACGCGGGTGATTCCGTTGGACCGAGCGCAGACGGCTTCGAGACATACGGCGTGACCGGAGTAGCCCTCATTTCATTCATCGTTCTGGCAGTGAGCACTCCCCTCGTTCAATCGCAGCTCCTGGTTTGGATCTTTGCGATGCGCGTCATGATGGTGGTCTCCTCCGGTTTGTCCTATTTCGTGAACGCGGCCATTGCCAAGGCGCGCTACGCCAACGTGGACGACATGAATTTTGAGTCGCCATTGACGACGCTGGTGTGGCTCACCTCGCTGCTTTCGATCGCGCTCACCTACGTGGTGTCTTACTTCCTCATTCCAGACTTGGGCGACGGCTCGCTCTGGTGGAAGCTTTCCACTGTCATTACCTGCGGCACGCTCGCGGGCGCGGTGATTCCTGAACTCGTGAAAGTATTCACCTCCACCGAATCGCGCCATGTGCGCGAAGTGGTTGCATCCGCCAAGGAAGGCGGAGCTTCGCTGGATATCCTTTCAGGGCTCGTCGCCGGTAACTTCAGTGCCTATTGGCTGGGCATGGCAATCCTCATGCTGATGGGGATCGCATACGGCGTCAGCACCATGGGTTTAGGAAGCCTGATGATCGCGCCGGCAGTGTTTGCCTTCGGTTTGGTAGCGTTCGGATTCCTCGGCATGGGCCCGGTGACCATCGCGGTCGATTCGTATGGCCCGGTTACCGACAACGCCCAATCTGTTTATGAGCTCTCCACGATCGAGCAGATTCCCGGCATCGAGAAGGAACTCAAACAGACCTACGGCTTTGATGTCAACTTCGAAGTAGCCAAAGACAACCTCGAGAAGAACGACGGTGCCGGTAATACCTTCAAGGCTACGGCGAAACCGGTGCTGATCGGAACGGCCGTTGTAGGCGCTACCACGATGATTTTCTCCATCGTGCTTGCACTGACCGAGGGCTTAAAGCCTGAACTGCTTTCGAACCTCTCTATCCTCCACCCGCCGTTCCTACTCGGTTTGATCGCCGGAGGCGCGGTGATCTATTGGTTCACCGGTGCTTCGATGCAGGCCGTCACAACAGGCGCCTATCGGGCGGTTGAGTTCATTAAGAGAAACATCAACCTCGAAAGTGCCACCAAAGCCTCAGTTACCGACAGCAAGAAGGTCGTCGAGATCTGCACGAAGTATGCGCAGAAGGGCATGTTCAACATCTTCCTGACTGTGTTCTTTTCGACGCTGGCATTCGCCTTCGTTGAGCCGTATTTCTTTATCGGCTATCTCATCTCCATCGCGTTGTTCGGCTTGTATCAGGCCATCTTCATGGCCAATGCCGGCGGCGCCTGGGACAACGCTAAGAAGATCGTGGAGGTCGAATTGAAGCAGAAGGGCACCGAACTTCACGATGCTACGGTCGTCGGCGACACGGTCGGCGATCCTTTCAAGGACACCTCCTCGGTTGCCCTCAATCCGATCATCAAGTTCACGACGCTGTTCGGATTGCTGGCGGTTGAACTAGCGGTCTCCTTATCCGCCGAGCAGGGACCGATGATCGGCCATGTTTTTGCCGCTGCGTTCCTCGGTATCTCGATGATCTTCGTATGGCGGTCGTTCTACGCCATGCGCATTGGTTCCAAGGAATAGTTACCAACTCCGCGCCGAAGCATCGAATGAAGCGCCTGTGACTCATCCGAGCACGAGCGCTTCCGCGTTTAGTAGCGCTGTCGGCGCCCCTCGAAAACAGGTTCATGCGGTAATGGTCGAAGCATGGTTCTGTCCAAAAAGCCACATTGGCGAATGTCGCAGGGGGCAGTCGCGCGGTGAATGCGATTTGGGTTTGGACTATTGCTGTCGCGACCATCGCCGGCGTCCTGATCCGTCCCCGCAGATTGCCTGAAGCAATCTGGGCGTGTCTGGGAGCGGCACTGCTGGTGGTTACGGGCTTGTTGCCGCTCTCTGGCGCTGCGTCCGGCGTTGCCAAGGGCATTGATGTCTACCTTTTCCTGACGGGAATGATGTTGCTGGCCGAATTGGCCCGCAGGGAAGGGGTGTTTGATTGGCTGGCGAGCCTGGCGGTCCGAGCCGCACGTGGATCCCGCGCCCGCCTATTCACACTCGTCTATCTAGTTGGAACGCTGGTTACGGTGTTTCTCTCAAACGACGCGACCGCGGTGGTCCTGACGCCCGCGGTGTACGCTGCCGTTAAGAAGGCCCGTGTCACTGCACTTCCGTATCTGTTTGCTTGCGCCTTTATCGCGAACGCCGCCAGCTTCGTGCTGCCCATCTCGAATCCCGCGAACCTGGTGGTCTACGGGAAGAGCCTGCCTGCTCTGTTGCCGTGGTTGCGTTTGTTCCTGCTGCCCTCGGTTCTTTCGATTGTAGTGACTTATGCGGTGCTGCGGTTCGTTTCGCGCCGCGACCTGGAAGGAGATGTTGAGCCCGTAGAAACTGCGATGCTGACGGCCGAGGCCCGTTGGGCAGTCTGGAGCATCATGACAACTGGTGTCATTCTGATTGCGGTTTCCAGCCTTGGACTAAACCTGGGGACGGCAACCTGCGTCTGCGCGATCAGCGCCACGCTGACAGCGACCCGGCTAAACCGAGGCAAAGTGCAAGCAATCATCTCCGGCGTGGCATGGAGTGTGCTGCCGCTGGTGGCGGGACTGTTCGTGCTAGTCGAAGCGCTGGACGGAGTGGGAGCACTTCAGGATGTGGGAAGCGTGCTAAAGCGATTGGCGCACCTGCCGCCGATTGCCGCCTCGCTCTCAGGCTCGTTCGCCGTTGCAGCCTTGTCGAACGTAATGAACAATCTGCCCTCCGGCCTGCTTGCCGGAGGAGCTTTGCGCACAGTTCAAGTGCCCGGCTATTTGCCGCCAGCGGTCCTGATCGGTGTAGATCTGGGTCCTAATCTATCTGTCACCGGATCGCTGGCCACGATCTTGTGGCTGATCGCCCTCCGTCGCGAAGGCGAGCACGTCAGCGGATGGAAGTTCCTGAAGACTGGCGCGCTCGTCATGCTGCCCACGCTGTTTCCGGCAGCGCTGCTGATTTCGTGGACTGCCAGATAATCGTTGGACCCAGTGCGGTTACTTCTTCGCTAACTCGGCCTTAATCGACTGCGCATTGATATAGGCCTGTTGGGCGTCCGGGAACTTGAGCGTGGCGGCCTGTTCGCTGAACTTCTGGGCCTCCAGCAATTGCGATCTGCTCCCGATTTCATGGCCAATGTGGTAGTTGGCCAAACCGAGGTTGAACAGAGCCGGTCCCAACGTCGCGTCATTTCCCTTGAGCGCGGGTAGGGCGACCCGCAGGTCGTGATCCGCCGCGACCCATTGATTCTTCTTGGCTTCGACCATACCTGCAATGTAGGAAGCCCTGCCAAGGACATTGGAATCCGGTTTCTTCCCGCATTCTGCAATGGCTTTCTTGGCATACGTCAGAGCTTTATCCAATTGACCGTGGGAAAAGGCGTTGGTGGCCGGCAGCAGCAGGAGTGCCGGATCATCGAGGTATTTGCTCTTCGGCGCGACTTGCTCCAGCGTCTGAACCAGTTCCAGCCCAACAGCGGGAGGCGCCTTGAGAGCGGCTACGTACAGAGCGTATTCGGCGTGGACGTGAGCGGACTGAGCATAGTCCACCCGTTGCTTCCATTCGTCCTTCGCCTGAGGCGAATCTGGCGCAGGCGAGTTAATGATTGGCTTGGCGAAGTTACACGTTTCGACAGCGAACGTCTTGATCTGGGCGGTATCGCCCGACTTCTCAGCTGCTTCCAGGGCTTGAAATGCGCTGTCGAGATCGTCTGCCGCGAAGGCGAGTCCGGCTAGTAGCAGAATTCCAAAGCCCAAATTGAGGATCTTCATGGGTGGGCAGTCTCCTTCAGGAAACGGACGATGACGTCCGCACCGTTCAAATCATACATCTGCAATCAGAAGTCCGGGGAAAAAACAGCTCTTTCGTTGATTCTATTGGAATAAGCCAGCCGGTCAAGAGCGGAAATTCACCCAAGTGGGGCTGGGACATCGCCACTTCGCGCAGGTGCCGGGGTGCCGAACAGCCCAGGAATGGGGCCGGCCCCTGGATCAGGTGCTGGTATTTTCTAAGAGGCCTCACGGCCAGCAGGAACAAGCATGGTTTCAGAAAGACTAACTCAAATCGGGGCGCTTATAGCGCTTGTGATGTCAGCCCCCAGCGCCTGGGCGCAACAGTTGCCTGACGCGCCCGGTAAGGCTGCTGTTCAAAAGGTCTGCAGCGGGTGCCACGGGATGAACATGATCACCGGACGGGGACGGACCCGCGACCAGTGGACCCAAGTGGTCACGTCCATGGTGGCCCGTGGCGCGAAGGGATCTGAAGCCGAGCTGGCCCAAGTGGTGGACTATCTCGCCCAGAACTTCCCTCCGGGAGCGGTTTCGCCTGCCGCGACGCCGGGAACCCCAGGAAGGGCACCCGTACCGAAGCCGGGGGGCATAGGAGCGGGTCCGGATGATGCCCAGGTAGTTGATGAGGAGGCGGCCGCCCGCGGCAAAACAATCTACATCGCCGAGTGTGTCACTTGCCACGGTCCCAAAGCCCGAGGCGCAAACGCCAACGTGCCCGATAGCCAGAAAGGGCCGGATCTGGTCCGCTCGCTAATCGTCCTGCACGATCGCTATGGAAGCACGCTAGGGCCGTTCTTGAAAGCCGGGCATCCGACCCAGAGCGGCGCCTCCAGCGCCAGCCTGACCGAAGCACAGATTGTCGATCTGTCTC
>JBAUOG010001229.1:0-9035 GCA_049579625.1 Bryobacteraceae bacterium | reverse complement strand
ATGTGACGGAAAACGCGCTTCAGCGGTTCCGGCGCCCAAGCGGAATACCAGGTATCAACGTGACGCCACTGCGCGCGCGGCTTCAGCACAACCACCGTCTCCAACATCGAAAGCGGAGCCGGATCAGTGGCGGACTCCGCCCGCCCTGCTTTCCCCAGGACGCGATCCACCTCTGGAAACTGATGAATCACCTGGTCGCTGATTCGAAGCAATTGCCCTGCCTGTTGGATGGAAACGCCGGGAAGGGTCGTGGGCATATACAGGATCGAGCCTTCATCAAGCGGCGGCATGGACTCGGATCCCAAGGCGAACCAGATCGGTATCGTGACGACCAGCAATGCCAGCGCGGCGCTAATGACGAGCCATTTCCGCTGGAGCGTCCAGCGCACCACCGGCTCGTAAATCCGGATCAATCTTCGGCTGATTGGATGGCTCTCTTCCGGTTTCACTTCGCCGATCGTCGCGGCATTCGCCAACCGGCACAGCCATTCCGGCCGGAAGTTGAAGCGTTCCGCCCTGGTTAGCAGCAGACGCAACGCGGGATCCAGGGTGATAGCCAGCAGTGCGGCGACAGCCATGGTCAGTGTCTTGGTATAGGCCAGCGGTTTGAACAGGCGGCCTTCCTGGGCCTGCAGGGTCAATACGGGCAAGAACGAGATAGCGATCACCAGCAGCGCAAAAAAGGTTGGTCCTGCTACCTCCTTAATTGCCTCGAGAACGACTTCGCGGCGATCGCGCCTCCGCCCGGTCCTTTGCCACTGCTCGAGCTTCTTGTGAGTCTGTTCCGCAACCACAATGGAGGCGTCAACCAGTTCGCTGAATGCGATGGCTACGCCGGCCAACGACATGATGTTCGCGCTGATGCCCATCAGGCGAAAAGGAATGAATGCCAGCAACACCGCGATCGGCATGGTGATAATCGGGATTGCTGCGCTGGGAAAGTGCCACAGAAAAACCAGGATGATGAGCACGACTGTGATTACGATTTCAATAATCGTTTCTTTAGCCGTTCCGATGGCGTTGTGGATCAACTCCGATCGGTCGTAGATCGGAACGATCTTCACTCCTTCTGGCATCCCGGGCTCGATCTCTTTGATCTTCGCTTTGACTTGGTTGATGACTTCAAGCGCGTTCTCGCCGTTGCGCATGACGACGATACCGGAAACCACTTCGCCCTTACCGTCGAGATCAGCGACGCCGCGTCGCAGGTCCGGCCCCAGCATCGCCTGGCCAACGTCCTTGACCCGGATTTGCGAACCACTGTCGCTGACACTGAGCGGTATGTTTTCAAAGTCCTCGAGCGAGCGCGCGTAACCACGGCCTCGAACCATAAACTCGGTGCCGCCGAACTCGAGCAGGCGCCCACTGGATTCGCTGTTGCCGCTGCGTACCGCTTCAACGACTCGACTCACAGGGATCCCATATGCCCGCAGGCGATTGGGATCGAGGTTGACCTGGTACTGGCGCGCGTAACCGCCGATGGGCGCCACCTCGGCCACTCCCGGCACCGACCGAAGGTGGTAGCGCAAATACCAATCCTGATACGAGCGCAGGTCCGCAAGGCTGTGCTTGCCCGATGTATCCACCAGCGCGTACTGGAAGATCCACCCTAGGGCGGTGGCGTCAGGGCCTAGCTCCGTCTTTACACCTTCAGGCAATCGCGGGAGGACCGTGGAGAGATACTCCATGGTTCTCGAGCGTGCCCAATAGAGGTCGGTACCATCCTCAAAGACTACATACACGTAGGAGTAACCAAAATCGGAGACGCCTCGCACCGTCTTGACCTTCGGTGCGCCAAGCATGGCAGTGACGATGGGGTAGGTGACTTGGTCCTCGACGATATCCGGACTGCGGTCCCAGTGCGAGAAGATGATGACCTGCGTGTCGCTCAAGTCGGGAGTGGCATCCACGGGCAGAGTGACCATGGCCCACCATCCGGCGATCGAAGCAGCGGCGATCAGGCCCAGAACGGCAAGCTTGTGTTTTACGGAGAAGTCTATGACGCGGTTCAGCATTCGTCAGCTCCCTGGCACTGCCCGAGCTGAGTTTGCGGTCTCGTTCTGGAACGCCTCTTTGCACTTCTTTGAACAGAAGTAGTAGGTGGTGCCGCCGTGAACGAGTGAATTGCCGGACGCTATTGCCTTAGCGACATCCACGGGCATACCGCAACTCGGATCTTTCACCGATTTGGCCGCAGCCGTGCGCTGGGGTGTACTGATGGGCCCGTCCATAGTGCCTGCCGGCGCTGGCGCGGAGGCTGGGTTTTTCAGCCTGCTTTCGGAGTCGACAAGGAAGGTAGCCGCCGCCACCACTTGTTCGCCGGGCTGAACCCCTCGCCGAATCTCGACACGCTCGCCGGCACGCCACCCCGTTTCGACCTCTCGAGGCTCAAAAATACCTTCGCCGCGGGCAACGTAGACGCGCGAACGAGCGCCGGAATCAACTACAGCGTCGAGCGGTACCGTGACACCTTCTGGCAGACGAACACTCAGTCCGACGTCGACCAACATTTCTGGACGCAAAATGAACGCAGGATTGTCTACCTCGAGACGCAGCTTCGCCGTACCGCCACCCGCCTCCGATTGCGGCAGACTTTCGGAAATGCGCGCGGGCAATCGGCGCCCTGAGTCTCTCAGAGTGATCTGCGCCAATCCGCCGGGATGCAGATATTGCATTTCCTGTTCGTAAACCTCGGCGACCACCCACACTCGGCTGAGATCCGCAATGCTGTAAAACTCAATATCGTGCGAGAAATGTTGTCCCCCCGAAATGTTCCGGGTCAGAATGAATCCATCCACGGGTGCGACCACATCGATGCTCTCCGGGAGTTGGTGGTTGTCGGCCATTTGCTTAATCTGCACGTCGCTCATGCCGAGATTGCGCAGACGATCCGTGTAACCCTGAACACTGCTCACACCTTGCTTGGACAGCGCGCCGGGGAATGGCATAGTGCGGTTGCCATCCTTGCCGACCGCTCCCGGCACGTTCTGAACAGCGGCCAGGAATCCCGAAGCCGGCGCCAAAACCTCCGGCGCGTAAAAGGTTGCTAACTTTTGGTCCTTTTTGACGTGCGTTCCCACTGAATCATGGTCAGTCTCTCGAACAAACCCCTCTACACCGGGGTTGACCCTGTACACGCGCGTGTCTTCGGGAACCACGCGCCCGACGGTGCGGATCAGCCGGGCGGTTCCACCTTTCTCCACGTTCGCAAGCCGGATCCCGAGTAAGCGCTGTGTTGTGCCATCGATGCGGACTGCGCCGGCGGGCAATTGCGCCAGGGGCGCCGATGAAGCTCGAGACCCGTCCTCGGCATAGACGGGCTCCAGCCGCATTCCGCAGTCGGGTGCGACGCCGGGCTTGTCAGACTTGTAGGCCGGGTGCATCGGATCCACGTAATAGAGCACCTGCCGGCCCGGCTTAGCTGTCTGTTGAGGCTGGTGGTGCCGGCCCAATACGTACGATGCGGCGACCGCCGCGACCACCGCTAGCGCTGAATAGATCCGTCGCATTTACCCTGTCCCCTTCCTTCAAAAAACAAAAGTGTTCGGTCTACGGGCATCACACGCACCTCGAATCAGGCAGCTCACATTCACGGCCGCTGCTCCTTGGCCACCACGGCAGCAAACGCGTGGAGCGCGACCTTGATCGGAGCGCTGCCTGCAGTCGCACCTGTAGCGGGTAAATTGATGATGAGTGAAGCGGCGACATCCTGTCTTTGCGCTCGCGCAAATGCCGACTCATGCCATCTTCGCGACGGCACTCGACAGCGCGGACCTTATTCGGTGATCGCCTTTAGAGACTGAACATCGAGAATCGCCACTGCTTCGCGGCGGGGCGTGACCATCCCGCGCGCCTCCCAGCTGGAAAGCAGGCGGCTCACGGTAAACAGCGTGGTGCCCGTCATGTCCGCCAACTCCTGACGAGACAGGCTGACCTCGATCCCACCAGCGACCCGCCTTCCCATGGGTCCTGCCAAGCGCAAGAGCTGTCTGGCGACCCGTAAAGCGACGCGCTCGGTCGCCACTTCGCGAAATCGCTCTTCGAGTTCCATGGCGTAACTGCCGAGAATTTGAACCACATTTTTGTGTAGAACCGGACAACCTTCCACCATGGCCCGAAAAGCCGTTACATCCCAGACCATTGCCTGGCACTTTCGGATCGCCTGCGCCGTTGTAAAGTGTCTGCTGGCGGAAAACAAGCTCAATGAGTCAACCATCTCGCCAGGCACGCCAAGCCGGAGGATAGCTTCCATACCACTGGGACCAAGCTGCGTGATTTTCACGAAGCCTGATTTGATCACAAAGATCTGCTGGACCGAATCCCCCTCCATGAACAACGTTTCGCCACGCGCGTACGACTTGACACGCGCGGCCACGCAGATTCCCCGGCAATCCTGTGGCAGCACACCCGAAAACAACTTGGACTTCTGTACCGCGACGTCATGGCCCTGCGTTGCTTCGCAAGGGAGAGGACCCGAACGCTCACCGCCATTGGACGGGCTGCCGAGGACTTGGAATTGTTGACCGGGTGCTCTGATTTCTGGCATAAAACACTTACTCCACAGAACGAAAATCGCTCTTTTAAGGAATGACCAGACGCGGGTCGGCTGGCAGTTTACGGGATCGCTCGGGATGGCACCAGTTGCCTTTGAGACGAACCGCAATGATCTCGCACACGGTATTGACCCTGAAGTCGGGCTTTAGCGGAACCGCTCGCCTGGGAGACCGTATCTCGTTCTTGATCCAGTACCCCGTCCGCTGCTCACTTGATGCGCAGCCATTTCAATCGCCGCGTCAAGACCGATCCAGTCACGTCAAACTGTCTGTTTTCTTTCTTTAACGGTTCTCCCTCCATCCGCGTATTTGACTCCCGGCTGCCCAAAAACCCAGCCGCCCGTGAACGCAGATAGCCGTGCCACAAAATGCGTCGCCCCTTAGCAGATGCATACAGGCGCATTCGTTGTTGCTACACGTTGCTCTCTGTGAGTAACACGGTAACGCCTCTCGTTTATGCGTGTCAACACTTTTCTCGGCCCTGTAAAGAAAGTTTAACTGCCGTTTATTTTATTCAGTACCATCGTAGTTTTACTGGGGGAAACTTCCGGTGTTTTTCAGCTGCAGCAGACCGGATGTAAGCGGTGACACCCCATGTAAGCGGTGACAGCGGCAACACGGCGTCCTCATGTGCAGGATTACCAATGACGAATTGCAGATAGCAAAGAACTCCCACGACCAACAACCGCGGGCGCGGTCGCCGGATAATTACGATTATTCAGCGTGCATGCTTGCTGATACTTGCTCTATCGCAAACAGGCGGCTTGGCGAATTCGGCGACAATGAGACTTCTCCCGTCGAAACAAGGAATCATGATTACCCGTCAACGGCTCACTGCATTCATGCTCGTTATCGCGTTGAGCTTTCCGGCCTACGCGGATCCTGCGCACGACGCGTATAAACAAGGGGCCCAGGCGGAACGCAAGGGAGACACGGATGCCGCCTTCGAGTTCTACAAGCAGGCCTATACACTAGTGCCGACGAATCCAAAATATCTTGCCGCCTATATGCATACGCGGTTTACAGACGCGTCGCAACATATACACACCGGCCAGATCCTGCGAAATACAGGCGCCCTGACGGAAGCCTTGGCGCAATTCCAGCGCGCGGCGCTGGTTGACCCTTCCGACTTCCTGGCGCAGCAGGAGCTACGGCGCACAGCTGACATGATCCGCAGCCGGGAGCTGCAGCGGGCAGCTCCGAAGGTTGAGCCGAAGCCGTCCAAGCTGCCGGAAGGGGGAGAGCAGACTGTAGAATTGCAGCCGCTATCGAACGCTCCCATCACCTTGCACATGACCGCCGACACGGACGTGGCATACAAAACGATCTGCAAACTGGCGGGAATTAATGTCGTAATCGATCCGGATTTCCATCCTCGAAAACTGACGATTGACCTTCACGACGTCACGCTGCGGCAAGCATTGGACATGGTTCACCTTCAGTCGAAGACATTTTGGCGGCCGGTGCTGGCGAACACCATTTTCGTTACCACCGATTCTGCCGCAAAACGAAAAGAAAGCGAACCGAACGTCTTGAAGACGTTCTACCTGCGTAACATAACCTCTCCGAACGACCTGCAGGAAGCGGCCACAACGCTCAAACAAGTCTTAGACGTGGGCCGGGTGCAACTCATACAAGGGCAAGACGCCATGATCGTGCGAGGCACGCCGGACCAGATGCTCATCGCCGAGAAACTGCTGGCCGATATAGACAAGCCGAAGTCCGAGGTAGTTATCGACGTCCTGGTGATGCAGGTCAGCCGCGACAAGATGCGCAACCTGGGAACGAACGTTCCCACAACCTTCACCGCCAGCTACGTGAAGGGCCTAGGTGGTGTGGGTAGCACTCAATCCGCGACAAGCTCTAGCGGAACCGCCACAGGCACTGTGGCTGGCTCCAATACAGGTACTGCCGGCACGGTTACAATCGGCAGCTTCACGGTGCCGGTTGCTTCCGTCTCGTTCACGGCCCTGGCGTCCGACAGCAACACCAAAATCCTGCAAAACCCAGAGGTTCGCGCGATTAATGACCAGAAGGCAACGCTCAGAATCGGTGATAAAGTACCGATCGCCACGGGTTCGTTCTCGCCTGGCCTTTCCGGCGCCGGCGCGGTCAGTCCCCTCGTTAGCACGCAGTTCCAATATCTGGATGTCGGCGTGAACATTGACATTACCCCGCACATTCATTCCGATCGCGAAGTCACGCTGAAGATGTCGCTGGAGATATCCTCGGTGACTGGTACCTCGACCATTGGCGGAATTACACAGCCGGTCATCGGTCAGCGCCGGATTGAGCACGAAACCCGGCTGGCCGATGGCGAAGTAAACCTGCTGGGTGGCATTCTGGAGGACTCCGAAACCCAGTCCTTGAGCGGCTATCCCTTACTCAGTCAAATTCCGTTCCTCAAGTACCTCTTTGCGCAGGAGAATAAAGACCGCAACCAGAACGAAATCATTTTCGCAGTCACCCCGCACATCGTGCGGTCGCTGGATGTGAATGAAGAAAACTTGCGCACCATCGCGATAGGCACCGGATCCTCGATCGAATTGAACCGGGACGTGTCCACTCCAACAGCGGCAGCGGCCTCAGCTTCCCAGCATTCGGGCGATCCAGCCAAGCCGACGCAGCCACCGCCAGCGCCGGCCGCCAACGTTCCCGCAGCTCCTGTCTCTTCGCGTCCGAGCCCAACATCGTTGCCGGGAGGGAAGTAGTCGTTCACAGGCTGAAAGCCTGTGCCTCGTGTTATCAATAAGTGGCCCCGTCATAAGTGTCAGAAACTTCCGCAATACAGGGGCAATCCGTGGCACAGGCCTTCAGCCTGTGAGGCTCGGAACGTAACTCGCACACGCTACGTGACTTCAAGGGTGGGTTTTTGGAGAGCGGGGGGACCCGCGATGCGGCTCCATACGAAAGAGGAACTCTGTGCCGGGAACCTCCAAAGGCTGTGAGCCTTTTTCGGCAGCCTGTTAGTGGTTCATTCCACAGCATCACTATCTACACGAGTCAGATTCTCGGTGCATTCGTCAACCGCCCGCCACGAAGGTCGTAATGGGATCAACGGGCCTGTGTCTGCGCCGGACCATCGATGGGCAGAGTCTGTTCGTGGTGGTCTTCCAGATCCTCCACTAAGACCGATGCCGTCAAGATCTTCTGAATCTTGTACCGCCGCTGCAGAACCGCCCCTTCCGACGGCGTCATCACCTGGTCGTTGAATATGCAGAACACCCTCTTATCGCCGCCTCCAACCGCAAGGGTGTGACCGTAAAAGCGCAGAGGAATAGGCGGGGGCGGTAGGTGCACCACAGCCACAGGTTCGGTCGTGACGGCCGGAGGTGGCGGCGGGAGCTCTGCCTGTAGAACCGGCACTGGCTCCTTGTAGAAGTCAAACAGATTGCGCCGCGCCTCCTTCCTGGGTACATCTGCCAGCCGATCGAGCAGATCCGTACGAAGCGTAGGATCGAAGCCCTTTAGATCTACCACGTCGCTGGGCCGGCGTTTGATTGAAGGCTTAAACGCAACGGCAGCCGTCCTTGAGGGCGCAGCGGGGCGGCTGGCTACCACCCCGGTCGCTGATGCGAGCCCCCCTTGCTGGTCCAAGGGCGAATGCCCGATCGAAGATCCAGAAGCCGAACTGGCCTCCGATCCCCCCGTGGGCATCTCCGAACTGTGGGATGGTCGAAGGTAGATCCCAACCGCCGCTACGACGAGCAGGATCAGGATCCCAATCTTCTTCCGCTCAGCTCCGAGCTTGGCGGCCGCGTTCTGCCCCGGGACCGACTCGGACCGGCCCGTTTCCGGTTTGTACCGGCCCAATGCTTGTGTTTTGCGCTCCATTGCTTTAACTGCCGGACTTCATACCAACTGCAACACTTGCCGCGTTTGGCACCCGGTTGTCGCTAGGCGCCACTCCGCAGACTATCGACTAACACACTTCCGGTGCAGGCGTCGCCCAATCGACAAATACCTTGAAACGCCCGGCCGTTCATTGCTCTGGCGCAAGCTAGGTCACAAGCGGCGACATCGATTGGATCAGGTGTCGCCGCGAGCGATACATGCGCCGGTTACTGGGACTGCAAGTGCACGGTGAGTACTGTGAGCGTGTTGGGTGCGGTCAGCGGCTTGCCGCCGGTCACGTCTTGCAGGTAGAAGGTCATGCCGTCCGTGACCCACGCACCCGTTGGCGCGGAACCCACCGAGCCCCCCTCTGCGAAGAGCTGGCCATTGGGCGCACCGACATGCACTTCGATTTGCGAAATTGAGTCCGCATACCAGGAAATAGTGGTGGTGCCGACGGGTGTCCCCAGGGGGACCAGGATTGGATTCGGATTCGCCGCCAGGAAAACCCCTGGCTGAAGGTGAGCCACCACTGTCGCTAGTGTATTGGCTGAAGTGAGAGGCTTCCCGCCGCTCGTGTCCTGCAGGTAAAACGTCAGGCCGTCTGAGACCCACAGCTTGGTTTGAGCGGAGCCGCTGGGGCCACCC
>JBAUOG010001228.1:0-4700 GCA_049579625.1 Bryobacteraceae bacterium | reverse complement strand
GTTACACTCTGTCATAGCGAAGGCCGTCCTTTGGGGGCGCTAACTGTTGTGTGGAAACTCAGTTATGCCACGAATGACGGCCTTCTGCCTACAGCTGGTGAGAAATGCGGGCTAGCGCCGACCGCTCAACAATCGCTTCGCGTATGGGGGGAGATGCCTTTGCTTTCGGCAATCTTTTTCTGCAGAGCTTGAAGTAACCGTTGTTGGACTTCGGCAGGTACCGGGTGGGCTTCCATCCCCTTGAAGACCCTTAGCGTCCTCTTGGTGGTATCGCAAAGAACAAAACAGTTGGGGCACTCGGTAACGTGCCGTTCAATTTCCCGGCGAAGCTCAGGGTCGAGCGACTCGTCCAGGAAGTCATTCAGCTCCTGTAGAAACTGCTTACAGGTAAGCAAATGCGTCATCCCCCTTTCGCCTGAACAGGCGGGTCAGCTTTTCGCGGAGCTGGAGGCGGGCGCGTAGAAGTCTACTCTTTACCGCGGATATGGAAAGGCCCAAGGCTTCAGCAGTCTCCTCTATGGACATTTCTTCGATGTCTCGCAGAATGAAAACGGTGCGGTAAGCTGGCTTCAAACTGTCGACCGCCTGGTTCAGAATGTCGGCCAGTTCCTCGCGCCCATAGAGCTGCTCGGGGTCGTCCTCCCAGACGGCGATTTCTCGGGCCACGACGTCCTCGCCTGTGTCGATGGGGTCGTCCAAGGGCACGGTTTTGTCGGAGCGGCGCTTGCGAAGCTTCATCAAGGCTTCGTTGACGGCGATGCGAACCAGCCAGGTATAGAACTTCGAGTTGCCCTGGAAATCCTCCAGGTGCGAGTATGCCTTCAGGAAGGTCTCCTGCAGCACATCCTCCGCATCCTCATCATTTTGCGTGATTTGCTTCGCCATGCGGAAGACGCGCCGGTCATAATGCGTGACCAGTTCGGAGAAGGCGGAGGCATCGCCGGCCTTGGCCTTGGCCACCAGGGCGGCTTCATCGAACGGCGGTGCGGCTAAAGAAGACAAGCGAGAGAGTCCTGTATCGAAGCATTGGCGCTTCGCTATTGAGCCAGTGTAACGCGGTGGTGGCACTCTTGCCGACAGAGTGCTGGTCGAACGGCAGATGTTTGGGGGCAGACGGGCGATTTGTGAGCGCAAGGCATTTGTAAATTCTCGTAAAGAATAAGCGTTTGAGAGCTACTTTGGGTCCGGAACCCATTGAGAGAGAAGAAATTAAGGCTATTTAATCCCCCCTTAAGGTTGGCTTCATACCCGCCTGAGACACTCAGTTTGAGCACATCGCGAGCTCGCGTAAATACTGTTCAAGGAGATTATCAACAATGAAGAAGATTATGAGCCTCATGCTGGGCATGTCCCTGCTTCTCGGCGCCACCGCCTTTGCTTTTGGCAAGGACGACACCACCACCAAGACCAAGGCCACCAAGGCGACGAAGGCGAAGAAGACCAAGGCTACGAAGGCGACCAGCTAGTCTTTCGAGACAAAAGGGTTTTTCTAGCGGCGGAGGGCTTCGGCTCTCCGCCGCTTGTATTTTGGGGCAGTTCTCTCGAGCTAACGGCGGTCGAGGAAGAACCGGGTGAGAAGATCACCGGACTCGGCGGCGAGGAGACCTTCTTCCACCTCGACTTGATGGTTGAGGAGTTCTGAATCGGCGAGGCGGAATTTCGAGCGAACAGCTCCGAAGCGAAGATCGCGGGCCGCAAAGACGAGACGCCGAATTCGGGCGAGCACGATGAGCCCGGCGCACATGGCGCAGGGTTCCAGCGTCACGTAGAGCGTGGTGCCCGCCAGGCGGTAGTTCTCCACTTGGGCGGCCGCCGCTCGAAGAGCCTGCATTTCCGCGTGAGCGGAGGGGTCGTGCGATGTGATGGGTTGATTGCGACCAACGCCAATGACATCCCGGCCCGCGACGAGCACTGCGCCTACCGGCACCTCGCCAGCAGCCGCAGCGAGGCGGGCTTCGACGAGAGCCTGTTTCATGAAGTATTCGTCTTCGGTCATGAATGGCATGCGAAGGTCCGATTGTAATAAACGGGATGGAGGCGGCGCAGCCCCGTTGATCCAAAGAATTCGGCCATTCGTCTAGAATTCTTAAGCGGCGCAATGAATTCCCGTAATCTGGATGTACGGCAGCTTTCACGCATTGACTGTCGCCGGGAGATTCGCATGTTCCGCTACTTTTCCCTATCCGTTAAGAACACCATTCGGAACCGCCGGCGCAGCATTCTCACGATCTGCAGCATCGCCGCTTCGTTATGTCTGCTGGGTGTGCTGTTCGCCATCTACAACGCGATGTTCTATAAGGAAGCAACACCGGGCGCAGCGCTGCGGGTCGTTGTGCGGCACCGGGTTTCTCTGGCACAAGCGATGCCGTATTCCTACGAAGCAAAAATCCGACAGGTTCCGGGGGTGAAAGAAATCTCAACCTGGGACTGGTTTGGCGGCGTTTACAAGGACCAACGGGACCAGCGGAATTTTTTTGCGAAGTTCGGAGTTGAGCCACCCGCGTTTCTGACGATTCGAACGCAGATGGAGATGCCGGACGATCAGCGGCGGGCGTTTCTGGCGGAGCGGACGGCATGCGTCATCTCCAAAGACGTTGCCGAGCGGCTCAATTTGAAAGTGGGCGACCGGATCACGATTCAGGGTGACATTTACCCGGTGAATCTTGAGTTGACCATTCGCGGCATATTCGAAGATCCTGATGCATTGAACAGTATGTATTTCAACCGCGACTATTTGCGGGAGTTGTTAACCAGTACCCGGCGCGATCAAGCAGGATCATTCGCCGTGCTCGTGGACAACCCGGACAGCGTGGCACGCGTCTCAAAGGCGGTTGACGATATGTTCGACAACTCGCCGCAGCCGACCAAGACGGAATCGGAGCAGCAGTTCCTGCTTACGTTTGTTTCCTTTCTGGGCAACATCAAGCTGTTTCTGCTGTGCATTTGTGGAGCGGTAACGTTCACAATCTTGCTGGTTTCCGGCAATACGATGGCGATGTCGGTTCGCGAGCGAATCAAAGAAGTGGGCGTGCTGAAAACGCTGGGTTTCACGAACGAGAACATTCTCACCATCATCTTGACGGAGGCGGCCGTGATTGCGCTGATTGGCGGCGCGATCGGGATAATCCTCGCAGAGGGCCTCAGCGTCATGGTCGGCAAAGTTGGGCAGAATTTCAACGCGAACCTGCATGGACTGACGGTTACGCCGCTGGTGGGGCTGATTTGCCTGGCACTCGCGCTGGTGATTGGGCTGGTGAGTTCGTTCATCCCGGCTTGGAACGCCGCGCGCACGAACATTCTTGATTCGCTGCGGTACAGCGGCTAGAGAAAGGGACCCATGGCCATTCCAATCTCGTACAACATTCGAAACCTGGTGGTCCGCAAGACCACGACGATCATGACGGCGGTGGGAATTGCGATGACGGTAGCTGTGCTGCTGGCAGTGCTGGCACTGGGAGCGGGGCTGCGAACGGCATTTGAAGCGGCCGGCGATCCACTGCACGTGCTGGTATTGCGAAAAGGCGGCAACGCCGAATTGACCAGCGTGGTGAGCCAGGAGAGTTTTCAGGTAATCAAAAGCTATCCTGGCATTGCCAAAGGACCGGATGGACAACCGCTGGCGTCGCTGGAAATGGTGACGATTATTGATGTCGTTAACCCCGAGGAGCCGCATGGCGGAATGAATGTGACATTGCGCGGCGTGACATTGCGGGGCACGCAAATGCGGGACAAACTGAAGCTGGCCGCTGGCCGCTGGTTCACACCGGGACAGCGAGAGATTGTGGTGGGGAAGAATATCGCCAAGCGAAGCCCGGACGCAAAACTCGGCAAACAACTCAAGTTCGGTAAGGGCTACTGGACGATCGTGGGGATCATGGACGGTGGCGAGAGCGCCGTCAACAGCGAGATTTTTGGTGATCTCAATCAAATCTCGTCGGACTTCAACCGTCCGGACGCATTGAGTTCGGTGCTGATTCAAGCGACAGATACATCCGCCGTGCCCGCTCTCGTCAATTCCATGAAGGATGACCGGAGACTGACGGTGGATCCGTTGACGGAGAAAGCTTATTATGAGAACCAAACCATCGCGTCGGCCCCGATACAATTCCTCGGCATCTTTGTATCGATCATCATGGCGGTGGGCAGTTCGTTTGCGGCGATGAATACGATGTATGCGGCGGTGGCCCGGCGAGCCAAAGAAATAGGGACGCTACGCGTGCTGGGGTTTACGAAAGGCAGCATCCAGCTAAGCTTTCTGCTGGAATCGGTGGTGCTCTGTCTGATTGGTGGGGCGCTGGGCATCTTGATTGCGCTCCCGCTCAACAATGTGACCACCGGCATTGGGGACTTTATCACGTTCAGCGAGATCTCATTCAACTTCAAGGTGACGCCGATGATCATGCTCATCGGACTGGTTTTCTCGACGATCCTTGGCGCACTGGGAGGCCTGTTCCCCGCCCGGCAGGCTGCGCAAAAAGAGATCCTGACCGCGCTGCGGGAAATCTAACTGACTGCAATGCAAACCGATCTTCACAGCCTGAAAATTGACCGTACTTCCCGCCGCCCGGCGTCGGCCTCGAACCCGCTGGTGAAGTGGATCGTTATTGCCGCGATAGTGATTGCCGCTCTCTCGGGCGTGGCTTGGGGCTACAAGAAACTCACCGCCCCGGTGCTGGTCCAGGTGGTTCGCGCGCAAAGCC
>JBAUOG010001227.1:0-1607 GCA_049579625.1 Bryobacteraceae bacterium | reverse complement strand
CCCAATGAGCTGCTGGTGACAAGCGCGATCGAACAGCGTTCTCCGCCGATTGCCGAACTCTCCGGCGTCTATCTGGCTTTCGTGAGCCGCGGGGCGCGCAACGCGCGGCTGGCGCTCGACAATATTAATCTCAGCATCGCCCCGGGTGAGTTCTGCACCATCGTCGGCCCGAGCGGGTGCGGCAAGTCAACGATCCTCAACCTGCTCGCCACGGCTTGGAAGTCGGGTTAACGGTCCAATCGGGCTGATTTTGCATTGACGCTGGGTGATGATTCCCTGGGTTTGCTTTGATTCGGCAGGGAGAACCAAGATGGATGCGGGGCTCGACGACGACAGCCCGCGGGCGCGTCTGGCTGTTCTTTTGGAGCATTTCTCCGAACTGGAAGACGATCGGGAGGCGTGGCGGGTCCTCTATCCGATCGAGGAAGTTCTGCTGCTGGTGACCTGCGCGACGATCGCCTCCTGCGATGATTTCGAAGACATCGTCGAATGGGGTGAGCATCATCTCGACTTTCTGCGGCAGTTCTCGGATTTCCACCATGGTGTTCCGTGCGCGCGCTGGCTGCGCGACTTGGTGAATCGCGTCGATCCCGCCCTGTTCGCCGGCTGCTTCAAGAGCTGGATCGCGGCGCTCTGGCCCGACCGGCACGACCTCATCGCAATTGACGGCAAAACGTCGCGGCGCACCCACGACCATCGCAAAGGGCTCAAAGCCCTGCATACGCTCAGCGCCTATGCCACGACCGCCAGGCTGACCTTGGCGCAGCTCAGCGTGCCGGAGAAGACCAACGAGATCACCGCAATTCCCGTGCTTCTCGATCAACTCGCCGAAAACAAGCAGCTCGAAGGTGCCCTGGTCACGATCGACGCCATGGGCTGCCAAGTCGAGATCGCCGACAAGATCGTCGCCCACAAGGCCGATTATCTGCTGGCGCTCAGGGGCAACCAGCCTACCCTCGAAGCCGACGTCCTGGATTATTTCAGCACCGCTCCAGCCGCCGAGATCGTCGCCACAACCACCGTCGAAAAGGGCCATGGCCGCATCGAGACCCGCACCTACACCGCCTCCAAGGTCGTCGATTGGATCAGCTCCGAACGCAGCTATCCGGGGCAGCCGCGCTTCACCACCATCAAGACCATCGTCAAGGTCGACACCAGAACCGAGCATGCCGACCGCTCGACTTTTGATACCCGCACCTACATCTCGTCCGCCGCGCTGGATATCGAACGGATCGCCAACGCCGTCCGCGGCCATTGGGGTGTCGAGAGCATGCATTGGCTGCTCGACGTCGAGTTCAAGGACGATCTGTCGCGCTACCGCGCAGGACACGGCGCCAAAAACATGGCTCTCGTCCGTCGCTTCGCCCTCGATCTTGTCCGCAACCTCAAGACCAAAGGCAGCATCAAAATTCGCCGCAAGCGCGCCGGTTGGAACACCGATTTTCTGCTCCAGGTCCTCCACATCACTCGTTAACCTGGATTCCGTGCCGTGCCCAGACAGTCGTCTTGGCCACCCGATCTTAATGCTTTCTCAACGTATTGACGCGAGCTTGCACGCAGAGGCCAAACGCTGACAAGGCGGAGAACCATGCAGAACACTTTTGCGC
>JBAUOG010001226.1:0-6372 GCA_049579625.1 Bryobacteraceae bacterium | reverse complement strand
TCGCACGGATCTCGGCCTGCTCATTGTCGTGGTCATCCCGGTCTTTCGTGATAGCCCGGATCTCGAAAAGCACGAGCGCCCCGGCGATCAGAATCCATATCACCTTTTCCGTGGTGCTAAAGTGCTCCGCTCTGACTGCCATGACGACGCCAGCGGCGGCGAGCCATGCAACCGCAAATCCTGGCGGAGGAGGAAACTGATACCAGTAGACGATGAGACCAATGAGTAAAGCCTGGAACACCTCGGCCCATCGGCTGTAATCGACGGAATACGTTGCTGCCGTGGAGATCATTCTGACCAAGGTTGACATCGGAAGAGACTATAGCAGACGCCGTAACGTCACGAGTTGCGCGCATTTAGCGACTACCAAACGCCCCACATGCAGCGCATACACTGATGACAGACATGTTTGTAACAGAACGCCTAGCGATTTGTCTGCTTCTCTGCTGCTGGCTTGCGCCGGCCGGGGAGCCGGTTGCCCCTGTGCCGAATCGCGCTCCGCTGGCGGCGAGCGCCTTCTATCCACTGCGTTTGACCGAGGTGAAACCACGAGGGTGGCTGCTTGAGCAGCTGCGAATTCAGGCTAAGGGACTGACTGGTCACCTGGACGAGTTCTGGCCGGATCTCGGCCCGAACAGCGCATGGTTGGGCGGAGACGGCGAAGGGTGGGAGCGCGGCCCGTATTACCTGGACGGGCTCGTGCCGCTGGCATTCCTGTTGGACGATCAGCAACTGATCGCCAAGGCGAAGAAGTGGGTGGAGTGGACACTGACGAACCAACGGCCGGACGGCGGCATTGGTCCGGCAAAGAACCAGGACTGGTGGCCCAACTTCATCATGTTGAAGGTGCTGACGCAGTGGCAGGAAGCGACGGGCGACCCTCGCGTGATCCCGCTTATGCAAAAGTACTTCGCCTATCAGGCCAAACACATCGACGAGCACCCGCTCTATGAATGGGCAACCTACCGGTGGCAGGAGGAGGTGCTCAGCATTCTGTGGCTCTACAATCGCACCGGCGACACGTACCTGCTCGACCTGGCGCGAAAGCTGAAGACGCAAGGCTACGACTGGGATGCGCAGTTTCGAAATTTTCGCTATACGGAAAAAGTCACAGCCAAGGCCGATCTGAATCTGGCAACTCATGGCGTGAATACCGCGATGGCCTTGAAGGCGCCGGCAATTTGGCATCTGCTTACGGGTGGGAAGCAAGGCGAGATCGGGACTGCGCTAATGATGGAGCGGCTGGACAAGTATCATGGTCTGCCCAATGGGATGTTCAGCGCCAGCGAGCACTATGCCGGCCGGGATCCATCACAAGGCGTGGAGTTGTGCGCCGTCGTCGAGGCCATGTTCTCACTCGAGCAGGAGATAGCGATTCTGGGCGATGCACGGCTCGGTGACCGGCTGGAGAAGATCACTTACAATGCCCTGCCCGCGACCATGTCGCCGGATCTGTGGTCACATCAGTACGATCAGCAGCCCAATCAGATTTCCTGCACGCTGGCGCGCCGCGACTGGACCGATAACGGTCCGGAGTCGAACTTGTTTGGTCTCGAACCAAACTTCGGTTGCTGCACAGCGAACCTGCATCAAGGTTGGCCGAAGTTCGCCGCCAACCTTTGGATGGGAACGCCGGATCATGGCCTGGCAGCCATTGCTTATGGTCCGAGCGAAGTCGAGACGGTGGTGGGCGACGGGGTGCCGGTGACCATCGATGAGCAGACTGAATATCCATTTCGCGATTCCATCCGCATGGCGGTAGAGCCTCAGCGCGCTGTCACATTTCCATTGGTGGTGCGGATACCCGAGTGGGCGCACGATGCCCAAGTCAAGGTGAACGGCGAAACGGTTACAGGCATTGCGGCCGGGAAGTTTTTCACGATACGACGGGAGTGGAAGGCAGGAGACAGAGTGGAACTCAAGTTCCCAATGACTGTTGTCGCGGTGGATGGCTTTCATGACGGCGTCACGGTTCAACGAGGGCCGCTGGTTTACTCGCTGCCGGTCGGCGAGAGTTGGCGGAAGCTGAAACAAACGGGTCCTGCCACGGATTGGGAAATCTATCCGACATCGCCGTGGAATTATGCCCTTGAAGTCGGTTCCACGGGCGCGCAGCCAGAACGAATCTTCAGAGTCGAGGAACGCGCGATGGGAAGTCAGCCGTTCAGCCCGGAGGGCGCGCCTGTCGCCATTCACGTTAAGGGAAGGCGGCTGCCCGAGTGGCAGACCGTGAACGAGTCAGCGGGCTCGCTCCCTGCAAGTCCGGTGTCCAGCAAGCAGCCTGAAGAAGCCTTGACGTTGTTACCCTACGGAGCGGCGCGGCTGCGCATCACGGTGTTCCCAACGCTTGCCGCAACCCAGTGAGCGCACGGTGAGTGACAGGCGGTCCTAGAGAGTGAGGCCTACTCTTTGACAGCGTACGCGACGAAGTCAAAGTCGTAGGCGACCTCTTTGATGTGGGGCCCGCTCCCCAAGCGTCCACTATGTGTGTGGCGGATGACGTTCTCACGGCCATGGCAACGAGTTCTTCTTTGATGCGCAACAAGAAAGTTCAGAGTGTCTCTCCACTTACAAATCGGGTACTAGAACGCAACAGGACTGTCAGCTATTGCGGCTGAGGGCGGGCAGATGTAGTCTGAGCTTGCGGATCATTGCTGGTCGCGCATGGCGATGAAAGCCGCTGATTATCGTCACAACCACTGCATGTTGAGCCTGGTTCAATCACCCGTTAACGCAAGTCGTCCGTTGCCATTGGATCGAACGCAGCTTGCTGCGGAATGGTTGCTTGATTCGGGCATCTGTCGACCTGGATTTGGTGTCGCCGAAGAATATCGGACCGACGGAAGAGAGTACGCACCTGTCTCAAAGAGAGCGACTGCGAACTATGTCAGCACCCTGCTGTGGCTCTTTGAGACGCGCGGCGAAACCCGATATATTGATCGGGCGTTGACGGCGGCACAGTATCTCTCTCGCAGTTCGCGGGACCTGAACGAGTCTACACTTGCAGGTGGGAATATGGCGTGCGATCGATCCGCCAATCGGAGGCTCGAAGATGGCTGTGCGATGCTCCGGGCGTTGGTTGAATCGTGGCGTGCGAGCCAGCACGCCGAATTCCTCACAAAGGCGATTGAGTGCGCGAGTGCGATGCAGCGGATCCCTTGTCTTTGCCCGCTGGAGTCCGCGCGGGGTTGGTTGGAACTGGCCGGAGCGACTGGGAACGCGCGTTGGCAAGAGCTCTATAACCGGTCTCTTGCCTGGAGTCTGAGTTCTTATCGGGACGTTGAGTCCGAGGACGGCGTTCGGTCCGTGTCGTGGGCGTCACGAGCTACGACCACCGATCTGACCAGCCGTTGCTGTTTCCTGGAAGCGCTGCTGGCCAACCTCATGCGGCCTCGGAATCGGACGAGCGAAGCAGTCCCGATCTTTGAGAAGGTCTTCGAACGCACTAGCAAGGAACTGCGTACGTTTTCAAGGAAAACCGGTCCCGATACAGAGATGCCGACAGAAGCTTACGCACGCCTGTTGCGCCTTCGGTTGAATGCTGCGGGTTTGGGCTTGATGAAGCTGGATGCGGAGCGTGCGGAGCGCGAGGCTAGCCTGATCCAAGAGATGCAAGCCGACCAATGCGATCCAAGGACTCGCGGCGCCTTCTATTCGGGGCGCCCCTCGAACGTCTTCGCACGAGTCGTAGGACTCACAGTCACAGCGGTTTCTTTGCAGGCGCTGGAGCAATGGCAGCAGTACCAAGACGGGTGTTTTCGTCCGGCTCTGCTGCAGATTGTTTAGCACGTTGCTGAAAGTCCGAAATCCGCTTGGCGGGCTTCGGGGCGGAGATCCATGCGCGCGGTTGCTCTGGAAATGTCTGGAAAGTCTCGCTCAGTCGCTATCAAGCTTCCGACGCTTTGCGTTCGCTCCTTGAGAGAGCGTCACGGCTTCGTTGGTCCGCTTGCTGACGCGCGCGGTTGCTCTGAAAATGCTCGGTCGGGAGGCATTAGGAAGCCCTCGGTTGATGAGCTTTGTCGCATTTGGGACACGCCTACAGCGCGCACGGCGAGCTGGCGCTCCGCCGGCGCTTTGAGACGCTGGAAGTGAGCATGACATCAGTCCGGGGTGTCCCCGATGAGCTGAGGAGCGCGCCGCTCGGATGAAAACGCCGCAACCTTTTTCATCATTAAGGGTGTGCACTCCGGCCCTCATGCTGAGATCTGTGCCGTCGGTTGGGCCAGCGAAGCTGGATGCGGCAGGGCACAGTAGAACTACGCCCCGCATTGAAGCTCACTGAATCGTTTCGGTCTTGCGGCTGAGATCTTCCGCGAGGATGATGGCTTCCGCCAATTCACGCATGGGACGGCGAAGCCGGCGGCTCTCATTGCGCAGACGCAGATAGGCTTCTTCTTCGGTCAAGCTGTGACGGTGCTGCAGAATGCCTTTGGCTCGTTCCACCAGTTTGCGTGTCTCCAACTGACGCCGCATTTCTGCGGTCTCCTCGAGCAGACGCGCATTCTCTTCCGCCAGCACCGACTTGGATATGGCGCCCCCCATCTGCTCGCCCACAAAGGTTAGCAGGGCGATCTCATCAGCGCTATGCGGATGAGCTTCGCGATGGTGAACGTTGATGACGCCGATGACCTCGCCGCCGCTCAGCAGCGGAACCGACAAGAAGGCCTCGTAGGTATCCTCGATCAGGGCGCGGAAGCGCTTGAAGCGCGAGTCGCCCGATGCGTTCGAAGGCAGGGCGACGACGGAACTGTGTTCCGCAACCCAGCCGGTTACGCCTTCACCCATCTTCAGGCGGATGTTTCCCAAGTCCCCTTGATGGGGAACCTGTGAGGCACGCAAGACGATTTCACTTGTCTCGCGCTCGATCAGATAAACCAGGCACGCGTCACAGTCAGTTACTTGTACAGTCAGACCGACGATCTCGCCTAACATTTCGTCCAGCGAAAGCTCCGAACTGACGATGCTGCTAATTCTGTGAAGGAGCGATACCTGAGAAGTATGCGGCTCCATAATGAACGTCGTTGCCATACCAAACAGTAGTACGCTTGGCCGGCAAACTTCAAATCAAAAGATTTGATCTCTCCTATCCCTTAAAGGATCTAAGTTCAGTGATTATCAACAACTTACCCGATGCTTCAGCCACGCTGAAGGGATTTAATCGGTCCGTGCCCGTAAATCCCGCAGCCGCCCGAAGCCGAAACCCAGCGGCCTCAGAATCATATCACCACGGCAAGCCAGGAATCGGGGAACGGAAGTCTCTATACTCGAATCAACTGGTCCTGCTCCTCGCCGGTCACCCTGGCGTCGCCTTCGGACACGAACACGTTGACTTCAGACCGCACACCGAAGTCGGCGAGATAGATTCCGGGTTCAACTGAGAAGCAAGTGTTTGCAATGACGCGGCGCTCATCGTGCGATTCCAGATTGTCCATGTTGGCGCCGGTGCCGTGAACCTCGGTTCCGATGCTATGTCCGGTGCGATGAAAAAAACTCTCGCCATAGCCTTGCGCCGTGATGTACTCCCGGCATACGTCGTCCACTTCGAAGCCCGCGAACGCCTGGCGGGCGCGAGCCTTTCGAATGGCGAAGTCGGAGGCACGGCGGCGGGCGGTTTTCACGATCTCAAACACGTTCTGGATCAGGGTGGGGATCTGCTCTCCACAGTAGCCTGACCACGTTACGTCGTAATAGACGGCTCGCGGCGCAGCCAGTTTTGCCCAGAGATCAATGAGCACGAAGTCACCCTTCTGGATATAAGAGGTGCGGTCGCGCGTGGGTTCATAGTGCGGATCGGACGCATTGGCGTTCACACCCACAATGGGGCCGTGATCGGTTTCGAGCCCCGACTGAGAGAAGCGCTGCCGGATGAATTGCTGCACCTCATACTCATTCACGGGATCGGAACCGCGCAAGCGCTGGCCGATAAGATCGAACGCCTCACGGCGGATCTGATCGACAAGCCGACCGGCTTCCAAGTGCATGTGAAGCTGTTCGGAGGACCACTTCGCCTCGAACTCCTGGACCAGATTGGCGGAACTGACCACATCCACACCGGTCCCGCGAACCAGTTCCATGGTCCCCGCGTCGACTAGCGAGACGTAGGGAATACTGCAGTTGGGCGAGTACTGCATCGCGATGCGTTTAGCGGACCCCAGCAGACTCGTCAAGCGATTCCGCTGGTCAACCCAGTTTGAATAAACCTGCCTCTGGCCCGGCAGGCTGTCCAAAGCTCCTTTCTCAATCTGGTGGACTAGTTTGCGCGGGTCACCTTCGGCGGGAACGAAGTAGTACCAACGTCGGGTGGCTTCGATCTCGGCCGGAATCGAGAGAATGCGATAGGCCAGCGGATCACGCCGGTGGTGGTCAAAGAAG
>JBAUOG010001225.1:0-12792 GCA_049579625.1 Bryobacteraceae bacterium | reverse complement strand
GTTCACCCAATCGAAGCTCTCTAACTGCCGGGACAGATGGAGTCCGGCGAACGGCGCCATCTCCTGATCAAGCTGTGCAGCGGGGAGATCTTTCAAGTACGCAAGCTGTTGCGTCAGCTCGAGACGTTCCGCCGGGAACTTCCAATCGTATGAGATGACCTCTTTCAACAGGAACGGAGCGAAACTAGGCGGTAGCCGCTTCAACAAGGCGATGTTATCTACGGCCACCGATTGGGCAAGTGGAGGATAACTGCGAAACTGTTCGGCCTTGAGCTGTGCGGGGAGCATGGCTACTAAGAGACCTCGGGCAAGGGTTTACCTTGCGAGAAACGAGCCGAGAAACCCATCCGTGCGCCGAGCGTGGGAACCAGATCCGTTGATTCGACGGGGCGATCCACTACAACGTTTTCACGCACGCCCGGCCCGATGACGATCATCCATGTGGTGCGAGAAAGCGCGTCTCCGGTGCGGTGATGCTGGAAGCCATTCCCGCCGGCGCTGGTGTCGGAGTCGCGGCCGAAATCGGGCAAAATGTACATGGTGGTTTTGCCGGCATACTCCGGGTCCGTCTCAATGGCGTGCCAAATTTCAGCGCACAGACGGTCGGACCGGCGAATGCCATCGATGTAGAGCGAGAACGTTCCGGAGTGGGCGATATCGATATCGTGCAGCGTGATCCACAAAAGGCTCGGCGCAAGCTGCCGCATCAACTGACGCGTAACGTAGACGGAGAGTTCATCGGGGCTGGCCAGGCTCTTGGCATGGGCCGCGAAATCCGAGACGGACATTTTGAGGACTTCGGCAAGCTGATGCATCTCGATTTCATTCCCGCCCACGGTGGTCGGCGCATAGAGCGGTGACTCGTAGTTGTCGCGGAGAAGATGCTCATAATCGGCGCCTGAGCCGGCCAGCGCCGCGTTCAAGAGACGCTTCGGCAGAATGACGCCGGCGCCCATTCCTTTTCCATATTCGCGGTGGCCGCTCTCGCCCAGGCGCGCGAAGCCGTTACTGGGGGCGACTACCCACGTATCCGTGGAAGGACGGCGCAAGTCCCGGCGATAGTACTCGAAAACCGTGGGGAAATCGGGCGGGACAGCGGCAAAGTTATTGAACGTTTCGTAAGCGCCGGTCGTGAGGCTGGCCGTGGCGACGTAATGCCCGAGGATGCCTTTATTCACGACTTGCGTAAAGAATGTGCCGCGTGGAATCAACTCGTTTAATAGATGAGGAATGTTTTCCTGGCCATCTTCGGCGAACGTTTCGTCATCGCGTGCGCCACCGCCAAAGGTCACAACAACAGCCTTCTGGCTGCGAGGGACTCCAATCGCCTTGAGCGGGGCTGAGAATAAAGAACTGCCCAGCGCGGCGCCCGTGGCGGTCCAGAGAAACTCGCGGCGGGTCTGCGAAATCGCATGAGCGAGTTCCCGCTGGCTGCCGGCGTTCTTGAAGAGTGAACTACGAGGAGAAATGAGTCCTACCACCTTTTACAAATGCTTGACGATGTTGAAGCCGCCGGTTACAGGCGGTCTGGCTTGCCATATACGTAACCCCATGAAGCCATACCCGAAACTATAGCGAATTCCAGGTAACCCGGATCGCGCCGAGGCTGGCGCCATTCCAAATCGACGAGCCCGATGTGCGTGATGTGCCCTATCGCGTTCGTGAAACAATACCACCAAAGCATGGATAGACGCAGCTTTCTGCAGGTACTGGCAGCAACACCACTGCTGGCGGAAAAACGAGCGCTCCCCACCTACCGCGTAACCAGCCCGTTCAAGCCGGCTCCGAAGCCCGGGATGCCGGGTCAGTATCCGGGCGAGGTGGTGCGCGTTTCCTGTGACCGTTCGATAGACGTCGAGACCGAACATATCGACGCGCAAGTGGTCCGCTCGATGCTTTCGGCCGGCATGAAAGGACTCACGGGTGCGGGCACGGACCGCGATGCCTGGTCTCATTTCATCGCATCGGACGATGTTGTAGGGATCAAGGTCAACTGTTCCGGCGCGCCGAGAGTGATGTCGTCGCCTGAGGTAGTAGGCGGCATCGTTCGCAACCTCGTCGAACTGGGTGTTCCGGCAAACAACATTTACATCTACGAGCGTTTTCAGGACCAGTTGGATGACGTTCACTATGAGCGGTCCGTGCCGAAGGGTGTGCAGATCCAGGCAGCGGAGCACGCGCGGGGATCCATTCGCGGTTACGACCCATCTACCTTCGTGGAAGTGAATTTCTTCGGCGAAGACGACACACGTTCCAACGTTGTGAAGCTGGTCTCCCAGAAACTGACGAAAATCATTAACGTGCCGAACTTGAAGGAGCATCAGGCGGCGGGCGTGACGGGCTGCCTGAAGAACGCAGCCTACGGCAACTTCTCAAACGTCGCCCGCTCGCACCGCAACGAGATAAGCAACACCTACTCGTTCATTGGAACGCTGGCGGCTGTTGAACCGGTGCGGAGCCGGAACGTGCTCAACATTATGGATGGTCTGCGCGGAGTCTGGCATGCAGGCCCCTTCTCGGAACACAAGCGCTTTCGTTTTTACCCGAAGCAGATCATGTTCGGCACCGACCCGGTTGCCATGGACCGCCTCTTGATTGACATCATCGAAGAAAAGCGGAAAGAGGAGCATGCCCCATCCATCTTCGATCGTTCGCCGGCGCACGTTCGGATGTTTGGCAAAACCGATCCGAACTTCAACGCCTTTGTGCGGGAACCAGGACACGTCGAGTATGCATCCCAGTTGGGCCTGGGCGTCTACGATATAGACAAGATCAAGCTGAAGGCGATCGTGTTGTGACGACGATCCCGCTCGCTTTGCTTATGCCGCTGCTGTTCTGGGACGGCGGCGTCGAAACCGCCCCGGCGCTGACAAAATCGGGCATCCACCAAGTCGCGGTTCCGCCCGATCATGCACAACAGTGGAAGACGCAGCAGGCAATCGAGATTCAGCCCTTCGATCCGCAGAGAGCCGTGAAACTGAAACCTCCTTCCACGCGGTATGAGAGCTCAATGGCCACGGCGTCGCGAGCGCCTTGGGTGCAATCCAACGGCTGGCGCCTGATTCGCAATCCGAAGGCGAGGTTCTACTATGACGCACCCGGATCTTCCGGCGCGCTGGCCGCCGCCGAAGCGTTTATGTTTGGCGGCGACGCCGCCGTCCACACCGATCAGGCCGGCTTTGAGCAGCTTTGCCGGATGCTGGCGTTTCTCAACACCCTCGGAGAACCTGGGTTGCCGCCACTGGCCAACATCGGCTATATCGACGATGGCTCGAGAATATCCGCGGAGGTCATGAATCTCTTCGTCCGTCGAAACCTGCTATTCAAGATTGTTTCGCAGCCCGACCAGACCCTTGATTTGACGGTGCAAGTGGGGACAGCGAACTACTCGAAGAAGGACGCCATGAATCCCGGCCACTTCGCCGAACTGGTGCGAGGGGATCTCACCGACGACAAGCGGTTGCTAAGGATCTACGGCAGCAATGTGGTGATAGGACGCCTGGAGGGCGACGCCAACCATGTGCGCGTGCACTTGATGAATTGTGACCCCAACTCCGAAACGCCGCAGGGCGTGCGGGTGCGGGTGAAGGGCGCGTTTGCAAAGTACAAAGCGGCGATCTTTGGAGAGGACAGCACAACGCTGCAAGACTTTTCCACCGACGCGGTGGCGACAGAGTTCACTCTTCCGCAGCTAGCAGTTTATGCAGTGGTCGACCTCTCACGATGAATTGTCGTGCATAAGACGGCAGGAACGCGAAAATCTGCAGATCCGCGCGGAAGGCGGCGAGCGGCGAGACAGAGCCGTGACTCTGAAGGAGCGGTGGGGTCAGGCAACTATATCGCCCTGGTTTCATAGCTATGATGTGGCCAGCAATGTGTAACAGTAACTAGTGAAGTTTTCTTGAGGAGGCGCTCGCATGAAGGCCGATCGAACTCGCCGCGACTTTTTCGGTTACGCCCGAGGACTCCTTGCCGCCGGAGGCTTGGCCGGCGCTCCACGATTGGCGTCGGGCGCCTCATCAGAAAACAAGATGGAGGCGGGCGAGGACTACTACGAGAAGCTAGGCGTCACTAAGATCATTAACGCGGCTGGAACATACACGGTGCTGACCGCCTCCACCATGCCACCGCAAGTGGAGGCGGCGGTAGCACGAGCCGCAAAGTACTACGTACGACTGCCGGAGTTGCAGGTTGCTGCGGGAAAGTATCTTGCCCAGCGATTGCAATGCGAAGGAGCGCTGGTCTGCGCGGGCGCCGCATCCGGGCTAACGTTGGGAACCGCTGCTTGCATGACCGTCGCCAATCGCGACGCCATCCACAACATCCCGACGGACATGGCCGGACTCAAGAGTGAAGTGATTGTTCAAAAGTCGCATCGATACGATTACGACCATGCGCTTCGCAACTGCGGCATCAAGTTCGTTGAGGTAGAGACGGCTTCCCAGTACGAGGAGGCCTTCAACCATCAGACGGTGATGGCGCACTTCTACAATGCCGCGGAAAGTGGCCAGATCAGCCGGGAGGATTGGATCCGTATCGCGCACAAACACGGCGTTCCCTGCTTCAACGATGCAGCAGCCGATGTGCCGCCGATCTCGAATCTCTGGAACTACACGAAAATGGGATTTGATCTGGTGACATTCTCGGGAGGCAAGGGAATTCGCGGGCCGCAGAACGCCGGTCTGCTGTTAGGAAGAAAAGACCTCATCGAAGCCGCGGCGGCGAACAACAATCCGACTTCCGACACGGTTGGTCGCGGAATGAAAGTGGCCAAGGAACAGATCGTCGGCATGGTGGCGGCGGTGGACTGGTTCCTCAGCCAGACGGACGAGGGCATGCAGACTGAGTTTCGGAAGCGGGCCGATCTTATTGCAGCGGCCGTGAAAAACCTGCCGACCATGCAATCGGAAATTGTCGTGCCGCCGGTTGCCAATCAGGTGCCGCATCTGCTGCTGCGTTATGACCAGGACAAGATCAAGATCTCGCCGCTGGAGGTTGCCGAGAAACTGCGCCACGGCACGCCGAGCATTGAATTGAATCCGGCTACCGGACGACCCGACGGGAGCGCCGGCCTGCCATCGAATGCGAACACGATTGTGGTGGGCGTGTGGATGCTGGATCCCGGCGAGGACGTCATCGTCGCGCAACGGCTGAAGGAAGTGCTGTCTCAGGCCTCATCGGCCGCCTAACGGACCATCGTGGAGCGATCTTCCAACATGCAGAGAACCATCATTCCTAAATGCCGGCGCAGCGTTTGCGCTTTCTTCCCTCTATTGCTGCTGAGTTCTGGCGCCTTCGCCCAGACGCAGTATGATTTGCTCCTTCAGGGTGGACACGTCGTCGATGCGAAGAACAGCGTGAGCGCGGTTCGCGATGTCGCGATTCGCGATGGCAAGATCGCCGCAGTGGCGCCACACATCGACGCGGCCAGCGCCCTCAAAGTTGTGAACGCATCCGGCCTGTATGTGACGCCGGGCCTGGTCGACATTCACGTTCATGTCTACGCCAGCACCGGCGAAATCCACTCGTATGCGGGCGATAACAGCGTTTGGCCGGATGATTTTACGTTCCGAACTGGCGTCACGACGGTGGCCGACGCCGGCAGTTCCGGGTGCCGCAATTTCGAAGATTTCAAGGAGCACATCATCGATCGTTCAAAGACTCGCGTGCTGGCTTTCTTGAACATCGTGGGCGCCGGAATGCGCGGCCCAAAGTACGAAGACGTCTTGGCGGATATGGATCCGAAGCCGGCGGCAGAAATGGCGCTGCGCCACAAAGACATCATCATCGGCATCAAGACGGCGCACTATACGGGACCCGAATTCACGCCTGTGGAGAATGCTGTACAGGCCGGCACGCTGGCAAACATCCCTGTGATGGTGGATTACGGTACCAATCACCCAGAGTCGCGTCCTCTGGCGGACTTGCTCACCAAGAAGCTTCGGCCTGGCGACATCTACACACATATGTATTCCGGTTTGCGCAATGAGCTCGATGACACCGGGCATGTGAATAAGGGCATGTGGGAAGGCCGCAAGCGTGGAGTGATCTTTGACGTGGGCCACGGCGGGGGCAGCTTCGCCTGGCGCGTCGCTGTACCCGCGGTGCAGCAAGGCTTTCTGCCCGATTCCATCTCAAGCGATTTGCACATAGGCAGCATGAACAGCGGCATGAAAGACATGCTCAACATCATGGATAAGTTCATGGCTATGGGGCTATCGGTCGATCAGGTCATCGCCCTATCCACTTGGAATCCGGCGCGTGAAATCAAGCGCGAAGAATTAGGAAACCTGTCCGTAGGCGCTCCCGCCGATGTGGCGGTGCTGCGCGTCGAGCAAGGCAAATTTGGTTTCACCGATATCTACGGCGCGCGACTCGCCGGCACACAGAAACTGACCTGTGAGCTGACAATCCACAATGGGCTGGTGGTATATGACCTGAACGGCATGACGCGTCCCGATTGGACGACGCTGTCGACGGGCTACATGGAAACGGGCGACTCGCGCTGGGATGGCATTACTCCGGCCAAGAAGAAACCGTAACTTCCTTGCTGATTCGTGCTCTTAAACAAATGCAATTCGTCTCTAGCTCGGATAACATAGCTTCGAGGGAGCGAATTGCTAAAACTCGGCTCTGTGAAATGGCGCGGTAAGTGTTCGAGACACCCCCGTTACAACCCCGCGATTGACGGCTTGGCCGCGATTCGTGGGAATTGCCCAAAATGCAGCCAATTGCTCCAGATTTTCAACCATCACTCCGAGGCGCTGCGTCTCATGCGCACTTTCGTGCCAGTAGAAGAGAAGCCGAAAGCGGTCGCGCGCGGCGCCGGGGCACAGCAGAGTCTGTTTGCCTGAATCGCTGTCCGCTAGTGAAAGTTCTCAATCAGCATTATGTCCGAACCGAACCGATCAACCTGTGTGTAAACCAGGCTCCGGCCGTCGGGTGACAGCGCTACGGCCGCAGTCACCTGATTGAGGGGCTTCTCAAGTGTAGCTAGTTGGGTAGTCCGCTCAGAGACCAGGTCGAGAAACTTGAGGCGCGCGCCCGCCTGTGGCGACGACTCAGGCTGTTCGAAATAATAGATCCCGTGCGGTGCGAGTGCCCACCATCCCCAGTGCTGCAACGATGCCAGCACTGGCTCCTCGTGACCTCTGACGTCACCTACTAGGTCTCTCCGCCACAGGCCCGCCTTCTCATACCCTTTCGCAAAGTATAGGTATTTCCCGTCGGCCGACTCAAAGGCGTCCACACCTCCGGCCTGTGTCACCTGGACTGCCGGTGTGGACGGGGATTCACCGGTGGCAGGTACTTTCCATATTTGATCTTGACCGCTTCTTGCTGACGTGAAGTAGATCCAACGTCCGTCACTCGACCAACTCGGGACGGTATCCTCCCCAGAATGCGTCGTGATGCGCCGAGGTTCGCCGCCGTCTGGTCGAATGGCGAAGATATCGCTGTTCATGTTGGGAGCTGCATTAAAAGCGATACTAGCTCCATCGGGCGACCAGCGGGGACACCCTGGGCGGATATCGGCAAAGTGGGTAATCTGGAAAGCTTCCCCTCCTTGTGCATCGCTGACCCAGATCTGATCGGAACCGGAGCGGTTGGAGCCGAAAGCGAGCCGGCGGCCATCGGGTGAGTAGGAAGGATCCCATTGCTGGCGGACGGAGTTTTCGAGTTGCACCGGCGGCTTTGCTAGTTTAGGGGAGCCACCGCTTACATCAATGCGCCAAAAATTCTCATTAATCTCGTTCACCACATAGGCAAGGAGATTGCCGTGCCGCGCGATTGCGGGAATGCCCAACGACCAGGCGTTAGATGTCACCGGGCGCGGTGTCCCATCTTTAACCGGTATTCGCCAGAGGCCCGGTCGATTCCAGGAAAAAACGATCTCACTGCCGTCGGGTGTCCAAGCCAGCACTCCCGCGGCATTTTCTACCAACACTCGGGCCGGGCCCCCGTCGAGCGGTCTGAGGTACAGGTCGTTGCTAACAGCATTCCAACCAATGAACGCGAGTGTCTTGCCATCCGGCGAGATAGCCGGAGCCATTTCATCTAGCCCCGGACTTGAGGGAAAAGCCTGGCTTTGTCCGGAGGCCACGTCAACAGAGGCGAGCCGGAAGTGTTGATTTCCAGAAGATACAGAAACGATCAGGTGTTTGCCGTCCGGAAACCAGCCGAATCCTCGGCAGTCTTCCAACACAACAATGCGGCGCACCGGCCCTCCCAACGCTGAAACAACATAAATCGCGGTGTTGCCCGGGAGAACTCGCCAGAACGCAACCCGCTGTCCGTCAGGAGACCAGGCTGGAAAGGCATCGCTGCCCGGGGGACTCGTGAGGCGGAGTTCGGTGCCTGCGGCTATCGACTTCACATAGATACTGGAAGTTGAGTCCGCAGTCGGCGCCCACGAGTACGCGATCTGCTTGCCATCAGGCGAAAATGAGGGCAACGTAACAATGCCGACCTTGCTTGTGAGCGGTGTCTCGCGGGACGGGAAGGTGATAGAACTGCGACGCGCGTTCATAAGGGTCCACGCAACACCCGCCGCAGCAACCACCGCCAGACAAGTAACGCCGGCCCAGAGCAGGCGTGGCCGGCGTCGAGGAGCTGCTGCCGCAACCGCAACCTCGCTTTCTCCGGTCACGACCTTGACGTCTGCTACAAACTGGTAGCCGCGGCCGGGCAGCGTGACAATGTAGCGATGATCCTTTGGACTATCGCCCAGGATCTTTCGCAATGTGGAGATGCTCTGGGTGAGGTTCGCTTCTTCAACGATCGTGTCCGGCCACAGAGCGGCCAACAGTTCGTCCTTGCTCATCACCTTGCCGCGGTTCTGAATGAGCACACTAAGGGTCTCAAGAGTCTTTCTCGTCAGCGTAACCGGGACCCCATCCTTAGTCAGCGAACGGGAATCAGGATTTAGCACGAACGGACCGAATTCAAAACAATGGACCGTTTTTTCAACCAACAAAGCCGCCCCTTAGCTGCGGTTAGACCATTCTAGAACGTCCCTGAACTAGAAATTGATCGAGATCTGACCTTGTCCCTGTCGATTCGAATTCGCCTGACAGTTGATCACCTTCCCGAAGTTCGGGTCGTTCAGGTTGGTATTCGGGCTACAGAAAACCACTCGATTCAGAGCGTTAAAGAACTGCACCTGAAATCTAAGCCGGACACGCTCGCCGAGCATGAACGATTTCGCCGCTGCAATGTTTTCGTTTAGCCACCACGGGCTGCGCGTACCGGACATAGTGCGAGGTTCGTTGCCGATGGCCCATTGGCCCGGGTCGCTAAAAGCGGCAGCGTTCAAAACGGGCAAGCCCTTATAGACGTTGCTATAGGAATATTGAATGGTCTGTCCGGCGACTACGTTAGGCCTGTTGGCCGCTCCATTGCCGAGCGGGTCCCCGGCTACGGTGATTTGCAAGGGCGAGCCTTGCCAGCAGACAATTAGAGGGCTGATCTGCCAGCCGCCAACCAAGGCATTGATTAGCGCATTGGCACGACCGAGGAAGGGCTTGCCCGTGCCGAACGGAAGTTCATAAGTGGCCGCGATGCTGAAGTCATTGGGCGAATCAGTCCAGTCAGGAGACCACTCGGACTTCTGGTTGTCTTTGTTAAGAGCGAGGGACTGGAACGGTACGAAAGTTGAAGCGGTGTTCGCAATCAGCCTGGAGAGGGTATAGGAAAAGAGAAGACTCAATCCGTTGGTGTAGCGCTTTTGAAGCTGCAGCTGACCGGCGTTGTAAAGGGCCGACGCCGTGTCGTCAAAATTGTCGGAGATGCCGGCGAACTGCGGATAAGGTCGCAATGCCTGCAAAACGGTGGCGGAAGGACCGAAATCGCCGACGAAGCTTGGGTAGGGACTCTTGATCCCTGCGGCAACAGCGAGAGGATCGGTGACCAGTCTGCCTAACAGAGCGCCATACTTAGCCAGATTGGCCGGGCTGAGTTGATTAATGGGATTCAATTGTCCCGGGAGGAAGTTGGCGCGGTTGCCGGTGTAGGCAGCCGTCAGAAATATGTTCCACGGAAATTGGCGCTGCACACCGAAACTCCATGCGAGATCGTAAGGCGCGCGGCCGTCGGTCTCCGGGTTGAAGGCATTGATTCGGGTGGCGTTCCCAATCATCGGGCTGAATGGAGTGGGTGCCGGAATTGGCGCCACATTCGAATCCCACGATCCAAATCCAGGTAAAGTGGACCCGGTGCTGTTTCGAGTGAATGAGCCCAATAACAGACTGCCGTAGCTGGCGGCCACCTTGGAGGTTCCATATTCGTAGGCGCCCCCGTTTAGGTAGTTCATCGAGAATCCGCCCTGAAGAATGGTCTTCGAATTGATTGCGTACGAGAATCCGGTCCGGGGGCTGAAGTTGGTCCATCGAACGTTCGCCCGGTAGACTCCCGAGCACCCAAAGCAATTACCAAACTGGGTGGCCGCGCCCGGCAGGCCGCCTGCGCCCGGGTTGGGAATCTTCGAATCGAAGTAAACGATGTAGTTGCCGACTGCGGTGAAGGGCACCATGATGTCCCAGCGGACGCCGAGATTCAGGGTCAATTTGTTACTCACCTTGAAGTCGTCCTGAACGTAGCTGGAAACATCCCAATTCCGCAGCCGCTCTTCCTGAGACCCGATGCGATTCGAACTGTCCACGATACCGAGCAGAAAACTGGCGAATGAATTACCAGTGCTGCCCAAGTTGTCCGGATTGTACGGGTCAGCCGTCGTGTTGTTGCTGAAGTTAAAATTGCCGGCGCATTGCTGGCACTCGTTGTCATCCTGATAGGTTCGGCGCAGTTCCCACCCGATGTTGAACGTATGGCGGCCCTTTACCCACAGATAGTTGTTGTCGAACACCCACCCGAGCTTTCGATTTACCGAATTCGTGGCGGCGGCTCCGTACACGTTGGTGCTGCCGTAAGCTCCCTGAGGTGAAAGGGGTCCAAGTCTCCGTGTACTTCTACCATTTCAGTCATCTTTCCGGTCTCAAGCACGGCATCAATGGTGGCCGATCTTCCCACCTCAACGGTGACCTCCTTGTGCACTAACGTCTGAAATCCCTTGTTCTCGACCTTGACGGTGTAGCTGCCCGCGATCAAGCCTGTGACTATGTATGTCCCAGCCGTGCTGGCAACTGTAGTCTTGATTACGTTGGTGGCGGCGTTGGTGACGGAGACCTTGGCGTTAGCGAGGACGCCGCCAGAAGCGTCGGTAAGCGTGCCGTCGATGCTCGAAGGAGTTTGCGCTGCCGCTTGAGGAGCGGCCCAAACTCCAGCGCTCATCACTAGTGCAACTACTAGCTGCGGTCGCCATCGATTCGTCGCGAAAGAAACGGCCAGGATGGAAGTCCGCATTGGGTTCCTTGGGTAAGCGCCTCGAACGCCGCGATTCAAAACCTCGCTTCCGTCTGCAGCTTGCAACGAGCACGACGAGGATACCAAAGACCTTTCCAGAGGTTACGAGGCAACCCTTTTTGAGGAAAGGTGGGCGATCGCCATCCTTGGTGGGGGCAGGCTCAGCGCAACGCAATTCGTCTTATTTTCAAGCACCTACACTTGCCCGCGGGCCCGGTTTAGAAGATTTTAGAACGTTTGATAGCGCCGCAGAGGAGTTTTAGCATGCATAACGCTCATGCTCCACTGCATGTTGCCTCGATTCCACAGAGCATTTTGCGGTGTATTCGGAATACTGTCCCTTACTTCAGCATTTGCAGCGCCCCCTCAACTCACGGTGCAGATGTACACAGTCGCGCCGGTTTCGCCAGAAGTCCTCGATTTGGCGGCGCCCGAAGCGGCCCGCATCTTGCGGGCGCTTTCGGTGCGGCTGAGTTGGCTCAATTGCTCGGCTCCATCGCACGCCGACATGTGCGATACCGCGAGTCTACCCAGCGATATCAGGGTTCGAGTGTTGCCGAAAGCGCTGCCGCCCGCCAGGAAGAATGCTCTGGGAATGGCCATGTGGTCCGACTCTGGATCGAGCGCGGCTATCTTCTATGACCGCGCCCTTTCCATTCGCCAGCCGGGGATGTTTCTCGCCCAAATCCTGGGAAGGGCGTTGGCGCACGAAGTGGTTCATTTACTCCTAGGCACGACGGCTCATGCCGACCTCGGATTGATGAAGGCTGAATGGAACGCGGAAGACCTCCGCTTCGATAGCGGTGGCAGTCTGGGGCTGACCCCGGCTGGAATCGCCGCGATTCGAAACGCAGCCGAGCTGAGGATGGCCGGCGTCGATGGCGAAGGCAAGCGGACGGAATTAGGACTAGCTGTAAAACCGAGAGCTGCCGGGCCGCGTCCGTAAGGCGAAATCGAGCTCTTCCCCGAACCAGCCTACTTGTTTCCGTCCAAGACGCGAACTTCGTCGCCTGATCCCGTGACCTTCCAGTCTTTCTCGTCCCACGACTCCGCCTGCTCGTAGTGAATCTTGTTCTTTCCGGTAAACACATTCACGTTCCGGAAATGCTTCGTCTTCCCGCCTTCCAGCTGCCCATTCGAGTAAACCCATCGGTCGCCGTTGATTTCTAGGTCACCTAGGCCGCCGGCGCGCCCCGAAGGCATGATGGCTTGGTTGTGGAAGCGGCCCGGTTGGCCGGTGGGAATAAATACGATCAACGTCGAGACTGTCCCGTTAACTGTTTGCTGGCAGGTGAAGTATTTTCCAACCAGCGCGCACTGATTCACCAACACATCGGGCTTCTTGCCGGGATCAACTCCGCCGCTTGGCGTAACGTGCCACGTGCCCTGGTAGAGCCAAAGTGGGGCATAGACCGGGTCCGTCGCTGCCACTAA
>JBAUOG010001224.1:0-10723 GCA_049579625.1 Bryobacteraceae bacterium | reverse complement strand
CGGCGCTTTGAGACGCTGGAAGTGAGCATGACATCAGTCCGGGGTGTCCCCGATGAGCTGAGGAGCGCGCCGTTCGGATGAACATGCCGCAACCTCTTTCATCATTGAGGGTGTGCACTCCGGCGCTTCATGCTGAGATCTGTGCCGAGGTTATGAGGTGTCCCCTTGCTCCGCGCGCGTGAGCAACCGGATACGTCCTTACGGCTTTACCGTTACGAGCGCTACCCCGTGGCTCGGGACCTTGGCCGAGTAACTACCCGTGAAGCTGCCGACGTCCTTGTGAGACCAGAGGTCATGCACATTCGCCTTGAGCGACGCCGGGTAACCGATCTCTGTCCAGTTCACCGTCATTTCCTTCGCACCGCCACTCCGGTTCAACAGCACAACGGCCCGGCTGCCGTCGGCCAACTGCTTCGACCATACTTCAAAGTCGCCGTCCTTGCGAACACGGCTGCCTTGTACGCCCAGCGGATCCTGGTCAATCGCGATCACTTCTTTGTTGGTCAGGATGTCGTGGGTGTCGGAGCTCATATGTTGTAGATCATTGCCGGCCATCAGCGGTGACGAGAACAGGCACCACATACTGAAGTGCGTTCTATACTCTTCCGTTGTCATGCCGCCGTTGCCCACTTCGAGCATGTCGGGGTCGTTCCAATGGCCAGGACCGTTATACGACTCCAACCCGCTCATGAGGTCAATGATCTGCACCACGCCCTCCTCTTTCTTGCCGCTCCATACATCCTGGATATCGCCCGTGGTTCGCCACAGGTTGCCGACATTCTTGGCCCATAGCCACGGCTTTGTGGATCCCCACTCACAGAGGCTGAACACGATGGGCCGACCCGATTTCGCCAGCGCGTCGCGCATGATGCTGTATGAGGCCTGTGAATCCTGCGTGCTGTGATTACACCAGTCGTACTTGAGATAGTCCACGCCCCACGCGGCGTATTGCCGCGCATCCTGAAACTCGTACCCGCGACTCCCGGGACGATTCTGGCACGTTCCCGTGCCGGCATCGGAGTAAATGCCGAACTTCAGTCCCTTCGAATGAACGTAATCGGCAACCGCCTTGATTCCGTTTGGGAAGCGTTTTGCGTCGGGAACAATGTTGCCTTCGCCATCCCGGCTTATTTGCCAGCAATCGTCGATGACCACATATTGATATCCGGCATCTTTCATGCCGGAGGTGACCAGGGCGTCGGCCGCGCCTTTGATCAAGTTTTCGCTGACATTGCAGGCGAACTTGTTCCAACTGTTCCAACCCATGGGCGGCGTGCGGGCCAACCCGTTATCCAAAGCCTGCAGCTTCGCGGTCGTTGCGAAGAATGCCAGCAAAGCGAAAGCACCCAGCAGAACCATGCGGCTCCAACGTGGGTGCTGAAAAATGGTCTGTCTCATAGCCCATACTCTATCGCGATGGGCAGAAAGAAAAAGAACCGCCGCCGCAGGCAGGGGAGGAGAGCCGGGAATTAGGTGAAGTAGCTAACGACCTGGCTTAGTAATAGGACCCGTACGGATAAGCGGGATAAGCCGGGCAACCATACCAGCTGTAGGGGTCGCAGTAGTAGCCAGGGTAGGAGCCATAACCCCACCAAGGCGAGTACGCAAACCCGAACCCCCAATAAGGCCAATAGCCGCCGTAGTAGCCTCCGTAATAGCCTCGGCCCCCGTAGTAGTTCCAGCCTCCGTAATAGCCTCGGCCGTGGTAGCCGTTGCCGTAGTATCCTCGGCCGCCGTAGCCATAACCATAGCCCCGGTTTCCGTAAGCGTAACTGCGGGTTGTCCCATAGCCGTACGTGCTGCGGCCACCGGAAGCGTATCCCCGGCTAGCGCCGTAGCTATAACTTCTTGCGACGCCTCCGCCGCTGAAGCCGCGTGCGCCGCCACCGCTAAATCCGCCGCCGGCGTGCATACCGCCGCCACCGCCATGCATGCCGCCCCCGCCGCCATGCTGAGAAAAGGCCGGAGTGGCCAGCGCCAACCCCAGCAGCAGGATGATTACATTCCGCATCGTCTGCTCCTCTACTTTCAGCCTACCTCCAAATCGTTCAAACCGAGCAACTGGATTCGAGGAGCCGCAACCGTGATGATCGATCCCGTAAGATGAAGCCGTCTGGCTCTTATGACGACAACTCTTCCTCAATTCGATCTTCCCGGCCAAGTCGCCTTGGTAACCGGCGCTGCGCGTGGATTAGGCCGTGCGATCTCACTGGCACTGGCTCAAGCCGGAGCCGATGTAGCTCTCGGACTGAGAGACGTGAGGGCAGACACCGGCCTCATCGCTGAGATCGAGGCGCTCGGCCAGCGAGTACTCCCTCTTCAGATGGATGTCAGTAACCGCAGTCAGATCGTACAAGCCGTTACCGATGCGGCCACCCACTTTGGCCGCCTGGACATTCTGGTCAACAACGCCGGCATTGCGCCCGGGAACCTTGCAGAAAATGTCACCGAAAGCGACTTTGACGCGACGCTGGCTGTCAATCTGAAGGGGACTTTCTTCGCCAGCCAGGTGGCGGGACGAATCATGATCCGGCAGCAACGAGGTTGCATCATCAACCTCAGTTCACAGGCCGGCTTCATCGCCTTGCCGGAGGAGTCGATTTATTGCATGACCAAAGCCGGCATCGCGCATCTGACCAAATGCCTGGCGGTGGAATGGGGGAAACACAACATCCGGGTCAATGCAGTTGCGCCAACCTTCATCCACACGCCCGGGACAGAGGAAGCACTCGCTGAACCCGCGTTTCGGGCTGACGTAGTGGAACGGATCGCTGCGTTGCATCGCGTGGGCGAGCCCGTGGAAGTCTCCGGCGCCGTCGTGTTTCTCTGCTCTTCCGCCGCATCTCTGATCACGGGGCAAACGCTATTAATTGACGGCGGCTGGACGGCTCGCTAAAAGAAAAATGCAGCCTGGCACTATACTCTGTCCAGCACCCGTGCAATCTGCGCTCCAGGAAAGTACTTCTCGAGGATCTTCTGGTAGGCCCATCCCGCGTGCCCAAAGCCAATGGCTCCAAGCTGGCAAAGGCCGTGGCCATGACCGGCGCGCGGAGTGTTTTGATGCAAGCAGACTTCACACCTCACGCGTTGATACAGGTACCCGGACTCCTCGCCGGCATCGGTATGGCCTCCGCACGCCGCCGAGTAGCGGGCGGCGACTGTCAGGCCATTTGCGGTCAGCACCAGCCCTTCCGTTTGCCCGACTGCCAATGCCACCGTAGAGCCGGGTACAGCGGGTGAACGCAGGAATTGACAGTGCGTCGTGTCACAGAAGTCGGCTTCCGCATGCCGTTTGCCTGCTGCCGACACGAACGAGCGAGCGACGATAGCTTGCGCCGCCAGCGCGGCGAACTGGCTGCCACTCTGGGGTATCTCGGCTCCCGTGATTGAGCTGACTGCGGTCTCGTGAGTCATGGTGACCACGGGGATGAGCAAGTCGCCCTCCGCAGTGATGTGCAGTGAGCCTTCATAAGTGCGTTGAATCACTCCCGGGATGATCAGCGTGAACCGGGCGGCTTTTCCGGAAGCTGCAACGACTGTTACCGGGGTTCTGCTGGCGTCAATCTGAACGGACCGGCTGCCCTCCAGGGCAAAGATCCGCTGAGGTGTTGCGACGTCGATGCGAGCAGGACCGGCCGACTCGATCTTGAGCAGCGTTGGATGAAGCAGTTTGAGGACGTGCACGGCAACGCCAGTTGCCTCTCCTCCACGCAACACGTGATGGGAAAGTAAGCCAAGGGCGGAGCCGACGAAAGTTCTGCGGGATATGGGGTCATGCCCGGCCATCCCCTTCAACGTACCCCAAAGGAGGATCGAAGCAACTCGCCGGCAAGAGCAGCGGTATGGGCGCCCGTTGTTCCGTGCTGCGCTGCCAGGAGAATGAGTCGAGGCGCATCGGTGGGATAGATCAGCACAGCGAAGCCATCGCCCTCCGCCGGGGGCGTGTGGCTGCAAGGCGCCGTGCCGGTTTTCGCGAAACAGTGAAGTGCCGCTGCCTTTCCAGTACCTTTACGAGCACAGAGCACCATACCAGTAAGCACGACGGCGGCAGTAGGGTTGCTGCGATTCTGCACCAAATGGTGGAACGCGCGGAGCACGGGTTCGGCGGACTGCGGCCAGCCTTCCTTCAGGCCGATCCATGAGGCGGGCGCGGATGTCGGAGAAGGCGGGGACAACTGATACTCGAGACAGACGTTGGCGAGCGCGGCGCGATCAATCCCCGCAGCAAGAGCGAGGAAGTATGTATTACAGGAATTGGCCAGGGCGGGGCAGACCATTTGCTTTCCGTGTCCTTTCGGCAGCCAGCAGCCAGAGGCAGTTCCGTAACACATCACTTCGGGAAACCGGGCATGTGTCTTCGCATACGCCAGAATCAGGAAGGGTTTCAGAAGCGAGCCGAAACTGATTGACGAACGCGAATCCGGCCAGTTTGCGGAGAGTCGCTGCGAGGGAATATCGAGGACGAGATAGCGCAGCGACGGACTGGCTGCCGCGAACAGTGCAGCGATCTGAAAATGAAAACTGCGCCGCGTCATAAAAGAGACGGCGACATCACCGTAGCTGATAGACAACTTCCTCTGTCAAAGTATCGCCCGACTCGCGGCTTGTGAGCCGAATCTTCTGGAGGCGTTGGAGCGTATCGCCGAGACTTCGGATGTTTCCGCTGAAGAAGAGCGGAACATCGCCGTCTCCGACGGGCTGGTCGGCGCCCAGCCTGGGTTGATCCAAGACTCCGAACAGCCTCTTGTATTGGGGCCAAGCGACCGCGTGGCTGTAGCCGGCGGCATACGTTAGCGGCAACGGCGAGGATTTCAGCATCTTCGGCGGGTTGGGGTCAGCCAGCGATGGACCACGAGCAATGATCAGCATTCCGGCTCCGGCTTCTCGAACCCGCAAGGTATCCAACGGCCCCCACTCCGCGGTTCCTGCGGCTTGCTGCCAACTGATCGTGCCGGACAGCGCCAGCGCGCGCTGGACGGGGATCAGTGCGGCTTTGAGCGCATCCGAGTCAGGGTGATCAAAGGCCAGCAGCAGAGTGCTCTGGGGCACCACGAAGACATGGTCATTGGCCTCGGCCGTGCCCTGGATCTGGAGGGCGGCGCGAGGCTTCAACGCAAGAATGGCGTCCATAGCCGGGTCAAGCGATGGGAGCGATCCCCGCTTGGCCGGCAGTTCATCGATCCGGGTCTCCAGATCGGAGGCCGAGCCGATCTTGTCGGCATTCAGATTTACGTCCGGAGCCATTTCATAGGCGGCGACCGGGCCCATCTTCTCACCCGCTACCGTCTCGATAAACGCATGGCTCAGCTGTTCGCGAGTCGGATCTGCCCACGCGCGATAGAAGGAACTCTGATCGGGCGTGAAGACTAACAGGCGCTGGATCGCGAGTTCGTCGGAGGCAGCGGCCAGGGCCGACTTGCGTAGCAACATGCGCTTCTCAGTGAACGAGTCAGCGGTCTCAAACAAATCGCAGACGCCGGCGCGGTATTGCTTCATCTCTGTGACGGTTTGCTGGATCCAATAGGTTCGAAACTGAGGCTTAGAAACCAGCTGCTCCATGTTGTAGACCAGGCGGAGCGAACCCCGGTTGCTCACCGGCGCTGTAATGTCCCTGAACCACGGTTCGCCCCCCAACGACGGCGCCTGCCGCCCTGCCAGTAAAGCGAGTGTTTGGGCCATCAGGTTATCGTCGGTTGCGATCACGAAGTAATCGTCCTTGCTGGCGAAAGCGACGGTGCGCTCCGCTTCGGTTTTCTCGTAGAACGGAATGCCGGCGACTTCGCGCTGTTGGTAGGCCGGACGCCGTTTCCAGAGTTCGGTGGCGTCGAGTTGTCCGCTGGAAAGCTTTGTCAGATAGACAAACTTCAGATTTCCAAGATCGTAGAAGGCGAATGCGGATTCTTTCCCGGCAACTTGGGTCAGCAGATTCATCTGCGGTGAGACGCCGACTGCGGTCTCAAACTCGCCTTGCACCTGTTGGAGGCGGCCCAACAGACGCGAACGCGAGACCACGCTGTAGTTCGCGCTTGTGAGCCAGGCGCGCTTTTCGCCGGAAGCGTTCCAGCGGTTCAGTAGTGAGCCGAAATCACCCGCTTCCAGGTAGATCAACGCCCCGGGCGGCATGAGTGTGGGCATCGGTTTCTGCGGCGGCGAAAACTGGGCGCGGAGCCAGACGGCTCCAGCAACCAGGAGGCACAATCCCAGGGCGACGGATACCGGGCGGTAGCTCTTACGAAGACGGTGCAGGGGTTTCATTGCCCACCTCCTTCGTTACCTTCCGGCGACTCGGCTTCATCCGGATCCAGGGGCGGAGGGACGCTCAACTTCGGTCTTACCGGCCGAGGCTGCTGAACTTCTTTCGTCATAGACGGCGCGCGCAGCCTGTTGGCGGCATTGAGACGCACCTGATCGTTAATCTCTCTCCGAGCTTTTTCGATTCGAACTTGCACGACTGCAGGCGGCTCGGCCGCGAGGATTGCGGCGTATAGTTGTTCGGCTGCTCCGTATTGACGCTGACGCCGGTATGCCGCGGCTATGTCTTCTCTGAGCTGAAGTTCTTCCGGCGTCAGGCGGGCCACATAAGGCGCCGGCTCGCGATAGTAGCGGTCTCGCCTGATTTGGCTGCTGTCGCCGTAGAGGCTCTCGTATGCATTAATCGCGGTTCTGTCTCGTTTGGCGCGCAAAGCGGCTGGGACCAGCTCTGCACGTGCCTCAATGACTTCAGGATCGATCGCAACGGCCTGTTCGAGCAATCGCACCTGGGTCACCGGATCTTTCGATTGCTTGGCTGCCGCCCTCCGGGCTTGTACGGCGTACGGTTTCTCGGCCTGAGCCGGCGCGATTTGTTGCTGTGTCAACACGTCCAGTTCCAAGACGCCCGGTGCGGGGGCGTGCAAGCCGCGCATGGCCTCGGCAGCGATCACTCGCTGGAAATAGGGAACGGCAGCGTTCTTCCGGACACTGCCCAGGTCGGACGAGGCCTTCGCAAGCCGCGCGGCATCGATTGCGGCGGTTGCGTCCCAGGGCACGGCGGTGTGCAGCTGCGTGAAATACTCGCCCGCCTCTTTGAGCAGCCCTGCGTACTCCAGCACCCTGCCGGCTTGCGCCAGGTTCTCGAACGGCGCTCCGACACTCAGCGTAACGTCGCGCAGTAGCGCCAGGGCCTCATCGTTTCGTTTTTGTCCCAATCGCAACCCGGCCAGTCCAAAATACGCGGCCGCCGGCGCGTTGGGTCCAGCAAGTTGCGTTTGATACACGAATTCGAGCAAAGGAGTTGCTTCGGCGTCATGTTGTTCCGCCGCAAGCCGCTGCGCTGCCTGCTCAATCTGTTGCAGCGGAGCCTGCGCTGGATTTTTGTTGAACTCCGCCAGCAAGGTATCGACGTGGCCGCTCAGAGCGCCTGCGTGGATGCGTAGGTCGAGGGTCGACAAGGAGTCGTTGGGCGAAGTCTGTATCTCGTTCAAGACCTGCCACGCCTCCGCGTAGCGCTTCTGCTGATCCAGATAACGGGCGTATTCAGTCTGCCGCCACGCCACCGTATAAGCGATGATGTTTGGATCGTTGTTGGTTGTGGATTGCTTTGAACGGGTGATCAGTTCCCGATAGATGGCATCTTTCTCGCTACCCTTCAAGAGCGGTGAAGTAACCAATTCGTCCAGGACACTGGAGGTCTTGTCATCGCGGGTCAGTTCCACAATCCAGGCTACGGCGGCCGTGCGATCGGGCGCGTCCGTCAAAATGCCTTGCAGAAATGGCAGGAATTGATAGCCGCCGTTGATGCGGATGTACTGCTTGAACATAGCATCGGCGTCGGGCTTGATGTCGGCCACGATGTGGTTTCGATTTGCCTCAATCAGCACGTTGCGCGTGGTGGTCCAGAATGTCGGTGTCATTTTCCCGTTCAGGACGCGCTGCCGTAGCAGATCAAAGACCTGCTTCCATTCGGCGATCGCTTGCTGCTTGCGGCCGGTTTCCCAATCGATTGAAGCCAGCCGGTCGGTGGTCTCGGGAAGTTGCGGGCTGATTTCCTGAGCATAGACGTATTGGGCGCGCGCGTGATCGAGGCGCTTCAAGTCGCGGAGGGTGTCGCCCAGCTGTATGTATCGTTGCGATGCCGCTGGCGACGACTCAACACCGGATGGAAGATAATCGTCGGCACCGGCTTGTTTTCCGGCACCGAGATACTCTCCAAACCGTGAACCGTAGTAGAACCAGGTGTCGCCCGTGAGACTGGTGGGCTTAGTGTGCGTAACCTGCTCACCGACCGCGCGTGGACCCATCAGTTGCTGGAAGGCTTGTGGGACTCGGGGCTGCTTCGACAGATAGTAAACGCCGACCAGCGCGGTGTAGGCGGGGTGCCAGAGGTCTGCCGGTTCCTTAAGGGCGTCGACGGCCTGGAAGGCGCGGTTCTCATCGGTGTTCGAAACCAGGTAGCCGGTGACTGCCAGGCGGGCGGGCGTGCTTTGAATGTGCATCGCATACTTTGAGGGGTCGTTTGCAATGAGTTCGGCATAACGCTCCGCGTTGAATTGAGCCTCGCCATAGAGCTGATCGTACATTCGGAGTTCGCCCGCGTCATTTCCGCTGGAGCGGTAAGCGTTCGCTGCCATGACGAGCGTGGAGCTCAGAATGTTCGGCGAAGCGGTTTGTAGTTTCGCCAAGGTTTCCAGTTGCTGCCCGAGGGCGCCAAAACGCAGTTGCCGGGTTTCGAGGTTCGACAACTCGCCCCGAACCCCCTGGTCGTTCGGGCGGGCGGTGGCACGGGCGTAGAGCCGCTGCGCCAGAGTGTCGTTGAGGCCCGCGGCTCGCACAAAAGCAATCACATTAACCTTGGCCGGGAGGCCCGCGGGAGTTCCCAGCGATTGCGCCAACGTGGCTTTTTCTTCCGGTGAATAATAGGTTTGAACGGTCTGACCGATAACGGTGGCCCAGCCCTGAACGGCGGTTCGCTTCGGTGTATGGTCGGCAGCAGCGGCCTTCGTGAGCGCTGCTTGATATTGTCGGAGCACGGTGAGGGTCTGCAGGTACTGACCGAATTCGGTCGTGTAATCTGGTTCGTGACCGGCGATCAACGGCAGCCCTTCTTCATACGCCCGTTTCGCCTCGTCCCACATAGCCCACTGGACGAGCCGGGCAGCGATGTCACTGTAGTTGCCAAAGCGCTTTGGGTGTCCATCAATGTGGGCCTGGCGTAGGAGTTTGACGGCTTCCGCTTTTCTTCCCAAGCGTGCTTGTAATTCAGCTTCGGCATCCAGGTACTGGGTGTTGTGATAGGTCAGCTCATAGAGTTGTTGATTCGTCCTGAGTGCATCCTCGAAATGGAGCAGGCGGACTTCGAGATCTACTTTGTCGACCAACAGATCGGGCCGGTCGGGCCGGATGTGACTGGCTTGGGTGAAGGCGACAATCGCCTCGGGGAAGCGTCGCAGCGCCCGGTCGACGCGTCCTAGGACCAACGGCCAGCGATAGTCTTTGGGGGACGCTTGCGCGGTTTTCTCGTAATAGGCCGTCAGGCGGTCGGCCAAGTTGTGTGCTTCGGCATAATTCGCCACTTCGTTGGCCAGCGTCGGGTCGTCCGAAAACCGGTTCAGGATCTCGATGTACTGGTCGAGCGCTTCCGGATAGCGGCCCAGCTTCGTGAGTGCGCCCTCGTAGCCGCGGCGGAGTGCGGCCACGCGCACCGTTTTCTCCTGCTGCGCCAGTGGAGCCTGCGCCATTGTCTCGAGCGTCTGTTGGTAGAACGCGGCGAGCGTCTGATCGTCTCCTTGCCGTGCGTACGTCGATGCCTTTGCGGCTAGTAGGTCGCCATTGAACGGGTCATCCGCCAGTAGTTGATCGAGGATCTTGCGCGATTCGGCGAAGTTGCCGGCGTCCGCCGCATCGCTGGCCGCCTCTCGCAATAGGCTGTTCCGGTAAGGCTGAACGGCGCGAGGCGCTGCGGCTTCCAACACGGTTACGGCCCTGGGCAGCTGATTGGTGCGGTCATAAAAATCCACGTTGGCGCGCAACACTCCGAGGACCGTCGGATTCTCGCGTAGCAACGTGCTGAGTTCCGCTTGCGCACCAGTGAGATCTTTGCGGCCCTCCCTGAAGCTGGCCAGTTCAAGCCCCGCTTGCAACTTCTCGACAGGGTCAGTGGAGACCGTCACCGTCCGCTCCAGCGCGAGTTCAATGGTGCTGTTCAGACGTAGACGCGTCGCCGTGGCGCGCAATGAAGCAAGGGTCTCAGGCGTCTTCGCGCGTCTCACTTCGGAGTCCAGCAACTGCTGCAAGTCCTTTTGCCGGCCTTGATTCTCGAGCAGAGCGACTCGCAGATCGAGCGCCTTCAGGCCGCCGGATGTGAGCGCGGCGATGCTCTTTTGTTCGATGAGATCGTGGGTCGGCTTGCGGCGAGCCAGCTTGATCAAACGACTTTGGGCCAAGCCGTTACTGCCGGCGGTTGGCGTTTCCAGGACTGCCTTGACGTACTCGTCAACGGCTTGTGGCATGTCCGACTCGTTCTCATAAATCGCGCCGGCTTCGTAAGCGTACAAGGATGAATTGTTCAGGGCTGTGCGGCCCTGGCGAATGAGCCGCATTGCATCATTGAACTGAAAGTAATCCCAGAAGACAGTCGTCGCCTCGAGATAGCCGTTTTGAGTGCCTGGATCGGTCAGCGCAAGCCGGTTCCAGTACGGAGCTGCGTTGGCGTATTCCTCCCGATCCGCGAAGATTTCCCCAACTC
>JBAUOG010001223.1:0-9058 GCA_049579625.1 Bryobacteraceae bacterium | reverse complement strand
TCCAACGTCTCAAAGCGCCGGCGGAGCGCCAGCTCGTCGTGCGCGCTGTAGGCGTGTCCCCAAACGCGACAAAGCTCGTCAACCGCGGGCTTTCTAAGGCTTCCCAACCAAGTATTTTCAGAGCAACCGCGCGCGTCAGCAAGCGGGTGCTAGAACCAAAAAATCCCCTCATTTACCCCCCAATCGGCGTTCATCGGCGTTCATCCGCGGCCAATCCGCTAACCGCTGCGCCTCGCGTTCGATCGCCGCCCGCACCGCCTCGCGTGCTTCCGCATCCCGATAATCGTGCCGCGGCCAGAAGAACCCCTTAAGCCCGTCCCCGCGCCGCCGCGGAATCACGTGGATATGCAAATGCGGCACTGTCTGGCCGACTCGATTGTTAATCGCGACAAAGGTCCCCTCTGCCTCAACGGCCGTTTCCACCGCTTTGGCCAGCAGTTGCGCGCTCTCAAACAGCGGACCCACGTATTCCCCTGGGACGTCGTAGAGTGTGGCGAAGTGCTGCTTTGGAGCCACCAGCACATGCCCCGGGAACAGCGGGTTAATGTCCAGGAAGGCATACGTCTCGCTGTCTTCATACACGCGATAGGCAGGAATTTTGCCCCCGATGATCTTGCAAAACAAACAGGAAGAGTCGAAGTTCGTCACCGCTTCTCCGCTATCGAAATGGCTCTCCTCGCCGAAGAGTTCAACTTCGGGAGACGCCGTAGTTAACAATAGAAGAGTACCGCTTTGACCCAGGTCGGCTGCGCGTTCCGGGTGTTTCGTTGTGTGAAATATCACCGGGATAGCGGATTGATGTCGGAAGCAGTTTCCGTCAAATTGGACACAGACCCGAGGGGAGTCGTGGCGCCCGGCGCGCTGCGAGGCTGGTAAGGACAAACTTGATTCCATCACCCGGTGTAAAGAAGATGTCGGCGGACGAACCTCCTGCGCAAGCGGGGGGCGACCAGAACTCCTGTGGTCGAATGGAAGGCGGAAGTATGAGTCACCTTCCTTTCAGAAACTCGGTTCACCTGAGCCAGGCCGAAGCCTACTCGCTCATGTGCAGGATGCTCTCCGGGGCGATGGACACCGCAGGCATCGCGGAACTATTGCGCTATCTGCAGCGCAAGGGCGAAACGGTCGCCGAGCTGGTGGGCTTCGCCAGTGCCATGCGAGAACTGGCCGAACACGTCGAACTGGACCAGAGCGAGGAGCGGGTTCTCGACACCTGCGGTACCGGCGGCGATGGAACCAACACCTTCAACGTATCCACTGCCACTGCCTTTGTCGTGGCCGGCGCGGGTCTCCGGGTAGCAAAGCACGGTAACCGGCGCATATCGAGCCAGTGCGGCAGTGCGGATGTCCTGGAAGGTCTGGGCGTTCATGTCAGCCTGTCGGCTCAGCACGTCGTGGACTGCATCCAGGAAACGGGTATCGGGTTTCTCTATGCGCCGCTGCTTCACCCGGCTGTCAAGCACGCCCAGGAAGCGCGCCTCTTGCTGAAGGGCCGCACCGTCTTCAACATGCTCGGCCCGCTCACCAATCCGGTTCAGGCCAGGGTCCAATTGATTGGCGCTTATTCGGTGCGGGCCGCTGAGATGCTGGCTCTGGCCAGCGCACGGCTGGGAACGGAACGCGCGTTTGTCGTGCACGGGGCAGATGGCTTGGATGAAATCAGCACCACTGGTCCCACAACTGTCTTTCAGGTGGAATCCGGGCGCGTGCAAAAAGGCCAGTGGACGCCGTCGGATTTCGGCATGGAGACCGCCACCATCGAAGACTTGCAAGGTGGCGATACAGCTGCGAATGCCGCTATTCTCCGCAGCATCCTCGACGGGGAACCGGGCCCGCGCCGTGACATCGTAGTAGTCAATGCGGCCGCAGCGCTGCTCATGGGAGACCGCGCGGAGGACATCAAGGGGTCCGTTGAACTCGCCGTTCAAGCCATCGAAAGCGGTGCTGCTCGCGAAAAGTTGGAGAAGCTGGCTGAGTTCACCAGCAAGCATCGGCCCGACCTGGTGGACGCGTAGGGTGAACCCGTTCCTCTCTCAAGGATTATGAAAACCTACGAGATTCCCGCATTCGGAATTGATCAGCTGCGGATGGTAGGCGCTGAGAAGCCCGCGCCCGGCTCCGGACAGGTCCTGGTCCGCATGACCGCGGCTTCGTTGAACTATCGCGACCTGATGGTCGTTCGCGGCCATTACAACCCGAAGATGAAGTTGCCCATGACGCCGCTCTCGGACGGAGTGGGCATCGTGGAGGCAATCGGCGAAGGCGTCGACCGCTTCGTTCCCGGCGACCGTGTGGCGGGCATCTTCATGCAGGAGTGGCTCGACGGCCGCGTCGACAAGAAGAAGTCCGCGTCGGCGTTGGGCGGAGCAATTCCGGGGGTGCTGCGGGAATACATGCTCTTCCATCAGTCCGGCCTGGTGAAGCCTCCCGCCCACCTGACGGATGTGGAAGCGGCCACCCTCCCTTGTGCGGCAGTAACCGCATGGCACGCCCTGTTTGAGGAGGGCCCGTCCTATCCCGGCGACACCGTCCTGTTGCAAGGAACCGGCGGAGTTTCGTTGTTTGCCTTACAGTTTGCGAAGGCGGCCGGGTTTCGCGTGATCATCACCTCCAGTAGCGACGAAAAGCTCGCGCGCGCTCGCCAACTGGGCGCCGATGAAACCATTAACTACAAGAACACGCCCGATTGGGAGGAAACAGCCCGGCGTCTCACCAATGGCGTGGGTGTCGATCATGTCATCGAAGTCGGTGGCGCCGATACCCTGCCGCGCTCGTTGAAGGCAGTCCGGATGGCGGGAACCATCAGTGTCATCGGTGTCCTCGGAGGCAATGCGCAGGCGCTCGCTCCGGCGGGCATACTGATGAACAGCCTGCGGGTGCAAGGCATCTATGTCGGCTCGCGTACTATGTTCGAGCGAATGAACAACGCCATCGAACTGCATGCCATCAAACCCGTCGTGGATCGGGTTTTCCCCTGGACCGAAGCGAAAAATGCGTTTGAGTACTTGGAAAGCCAGCGCCATTTCGGTAAGATTTGTCTGGCTATCACCTAACCAGCAATGTCACTCACTAGCGGCGAAGCCAGCACCCCCAGCCTGGGAATCCGAATCCTCATCGCCGAAGACAATCTGATTAATCAGAAGCTGGTGCTGCAGCTCTTGAAGCGTCAAGGCCATCAGGTGGATGTCGCCGCGAACGGTGAGGAGGCTGTGGAACTCTTCCGTCGTTCACCGTATCCGCTGGTTTTGATGGATGCGCAGATGCCCGAAATGGATGGCTACGAAGCAACCCGCGTCATCCGCAGCCTTGAGCACGGGGATCAGCGAGCCATCATCATCGCGCTCACAGCCAACGTGATGTCCGGCGATCGCGACCGCTGCCTGGAGGCCGGAATGGACGACTATCTGCCCAAGCCGATCCAGGCCCACGAGTTCTACGACTCCATTAATTCCTGGATCGCCCGCATCGAAAAACGGCCCGAGAGCTAAAGAGCCTGCGTGAAAACTCCAGCACAGAACGACCGTGGCACAGCGCGGCTTTGCCGCAAACGGGATGCTGAGGTCCGGCTGGTCGCTCCCGCGCGAAAATTCGACGTGGCGCGGGCTGTTAGCCTGCTGAGCCGAGATTTCGTCTTGGCTTTTCATGAGTGCGTTTCGCAAGAATTATTGCTTCGCGCAAAGAAACAGAGCGGTTGCCCGGAGCATCAGCGCCTGTTTGGTTCCGCCTCGCCGGGCTAGGCAACAACTATGTCACTAGAACTGTTCAACCTCACAGGACGTCTGGCAGTTGTCATGGGCGGCACATCCGGCATCGGACGAGCCCTCGCGCTGGGATTAGCCGAGGCCGGCGCCGATGTGGTGGCCACTGGCCGCCGGGAAGCATTGGTCAATGAGGTCGCCGCCCAGATTGAGGGCCTCGGCAAGCGGACCCTTCGGCATTCCGCCGACGCCTTGAGCCGCGAATCGGTCGACCGCCTGCGCGATGCGGTCGTCGCCCAGTTCGCTCGGGTGGACATTTTGGTCAACTGTGCCGGCCAGACCTTCCGCAAGCCCACCCACCTGGTCACCGAGCAGGAGTGGGCCCACCTGATGGATGTGAATGTGAATGGCGTTCTGCGCGCCTGCCAGAGCTTCTACGAGCCCTTGGTGGCTAGCGGGCGTGGGCGCGTCATCAACATCGCATCGCTCAGTTCGTACTTGGGCCTCCTGGAAGTAGCGGCCTATGCCACCTCGAAATCCGCCGTGTTGGGTCTTACCCGCAGCCTGGCCGTGGAGTGGGCGCCGAAAGGGGTGAATGTGAATGCCATCGCCCCCGGTGTCTTCAAGACCGACCTGAACGCCGCTCTCTTGGAAGGCACCGAGCGCGGCCGCGAGTTCCTCACGCGCACGCCAATGAAGCGCTTCGGTCAGACTGCGGAACTGGTTGGCGCCGCCATGCTGCTCGCCTCCGATGCATCCAGCTTTATCACGGGCCAATGCATCGCGGTCGACGGCGGCTTCCTCGCCTCCGGCGTGAACTCGTAGGAATCCAGGACGGCCGAGTAGCCGGAAAAAAAGAACCCAGCCCGGCTACTACCCCCTCCTAACGGATCCCGCGGGTTCGCCCTCCAGAAAGCCGGTCAGGCGCAAACAGCTTGTGCTCGTCATTTGGGTGAAACGAGGAACATGCCGCGCCATTAGGAATTGTCTTGCATTTCTCAAGAAAGGGCGTATTAGATGGGTGAGTACTCATGCACAACGAAGCTCGCGACGTTGCAGTCACGTTCGTCAAAATGCTATGTGCGGTTGACTTGCGAAAGGCAACCTTCGAGACCGAAGACGGCACGCGGCCCGGAGACGCCTTGACCACGGAACTTAGAAGGGTAGTTACTTTCAATAGAGATGAGAAAGACGTAAGGGACTTTGTTGCTCGTTGTCGCGGCGACGGGTGTCGTTTGACGGAAGCGACCGATCAGCTCGCGAACGCATTTGAGACGGAGCCGGCGTTACCTGGCAAACTCTGGACGGCTGCTGAGGCCTGGGCTGGCACCGACTGGCCCCGTCCCTTCTGGCTTGTGCTGCGCGACGAGATGAAAGAGATTGCAAGCCGGCGTTCCAGCGAGAATCCGGATGCCGTGGACAGGGAGCCAAACATCTACAAGGCCGTAGCCGACACGGGCCTGGTAGCCCTGGCGTTTTCTGGCGGCGGAATCCGCAGCGCGACCTTCAACCTCGGAGTGCTGCAAGCCCTCGCCCAGTTCGGCATCCTACCGCGTATTGACTATCTCTCCACGGTTTCAGGCGGCGGTTACATCGGCGCATGGCTCTCCGCCTTGATTCAGCGCAATCGCAACCTCGCAGCCGTGCAAGAAGGGCTCTCCCCGGAGATCTCTAAGCACCCCAAAGACCTATCACAGAAGCCCATTCGCTTCTTGCGCCAGTTCAGCAATTATCTGACGCCCGCCCTGGGACTCTTCAGCTTCGACACCTGGACCATGGCGGCCGTCTACCTTCGCAACGTGCTCCTGAACCAGCTCATCCTGGTGGCGGGATTCGGCGCGCTGCTGATTGTGCCAAGGCTGTTTGGCGTTTTTCTCTCTTTCGAAACCGGGTGGCCCAAATTGATTGAGTGGATTATCGTCGGAATCTCGGTGGCGCTCGGCCTTACCTCCGTTGTCTTCTTTTCAAGGTACTTAGGGACAGTAACCAGGAAGGCCGAACCGGGGCAAGAACCTGCACGCGCCGCCCTCGGGGATGACCAAAAGAAGCCTGTAGGGTCACCACGCATAAACCTGTTTTGTGTCTGGCCCCTCTTGCTCGCGGTCTTGATCGCTTCTCAGATCTTCTGGAAGCACTTGGAGAGTCCCATGCTCCAAAGTCTGACGGAGCCGCGGTTTTTAATCGTCTCGATCGTCGCTTTGTCCGTACTTTCGCTCTTCATCTCCCTTTTCGGTGGATTCGTGCATTGCTTTCGCCAGCGCCTTGCCAAACCGCAAGATTGGCAACTCTACGGTCTTCTTGCTTTGGTTACTCTGCTGAGCGCCGCGGCGGGGACCGGGCTGCTCCGCTGCTACGTCCTGATGATGCAGTTTTTTCACGCGCTGGGCGACAGCGGGCTTTGGCACGCGGCGATCTGGGGGCCCCCGGCCTTGTTGCTGGTGCTGTCGCTGAGTACCATCTTGCAGATGGGGCTCATGGGCGTTGACTTCCCGGATGCCGGGCGCGAATGGCTCAGCCGCTACCGTGCCGTGATGAGTATCTACATGTTCTTCTGGCTGGCGCTGTTCTGCGCTTCCATTTACGGCCCCTGGCTCGTCGCCAAACTTGGGATCTGGGTGACGGGCTTGGGAGCGGCATGGATAGGTACCACGGTCGCATCGCTTTGGGCGGGAAAAGGCAACCAGAGCGGCCAAACGAAGGAAGGCGAGCCCACCTTTTCTAAGCTGGACCTGCTTGCGAAGATTGGCCCGCCTGTCTTTCTGGTCGGATTTGTCCTCGCCGTTTCCGTCGGCGTGAATCTGTTGCTCGCCCACGCGCTCACCATAGGCTACTCGTGGCCGATGCTGCTCTGTACCCACTGGGATGTGCTGAACTTGCCTATCAATGCGACTTCGGCGCTATGGAACGGCGGCGATTGGGTCGTCGCCGCTCCGTTGACCCTGTTCCTCCTCCTTGCCTTTGTGGCACTGGTTCTCGCCTGGCGCGTCGATATCAACGAGTTTTCGATGCACCACTTCTACAAGAATCGTTTGGTCCGCTGCTATCTTGGAGCGTCGCACACGGACCGCAAGCCCGATATCTTCACCGGCTTTGACCCCAATGACGACCTACCTATCGCGGCCCTCAAACCGTCCTTACCCGAACGTCCCTACCAAGGTCCCTATCACATCATCAACGCTACATTGAACATCTCGGCAGGGGGTCAGTTGGCATGGCAGGAACGTCAGGCCGCTTCGTTCATCTTTAGTCCCTGTTATTCCGGCTTCAATCTGAGCTTCGATAGCGACCACCCCGAGGGCGAGGGCCACGGTCATAATCTCAAGTTTTGCGCTTACCGGAAAACCGATCACTACGCCTATACGGATGGCATCAAGCTCGGCACGGCCATTGCCGTGTCGGGTGCGGCTGCTGATCCGAACCAGGGTTTCAACACCAGCCCGGCCGTTGCGTTCCTAATGACCATTTTCGATGTCCGACTCGGCTGGTGGCTGGGCAATCCACGCAAGGACAGGGAGTCAAAGCTGTCGAGCCCGCGATTCGGTCTGGCCGCGCTGATCAGCGAACTGTTCGGGCAGACGGACGACCGCACCAATTTCGTCAGCCTATCCGACGGAGGCCATTTCGACAACATGGGGATTTATGAGTTGGTCCGGCGGCGCTGCAAATACATCATCCTCTGCGACGCCGAACAGGACGCCACGTTCACCTTCGGCGGCCTTGGCAGGGCCATCCGCAAATGCCGCATCGATTTCGGCGCCGAAATCGAAATCGACCCCAAACGCATCGCCCCGGTGGGCACCACGCATCGCAGCGATTCCCATTGCGCGGTCGGAAAGATTACATATGCGGATGGCGAGAAGGGAGTGCTGGTCTATATCAAGTCGTCTCTCACCGGCGATGAGCCCGAGGACGTGCTGCAGTACGCGGCCGGGAAGGCTGTTTTCCCGCATGAGTCTACTGCCGACCAATGGTTCAGCGAATCCCAGTTTGAGAGCTACCGCAAGCTGGGATATCACGCCGCGTTAAGTGCATTTAAGCCAGCTGGCAACTGGATCGACTGGAAGCCTGCGGCCACCCTAACGGACCAGCTTTTCGATGCTCTCTCCGACTACTGGTATCCGCTCAATCCCGCGCTGCGCGACCACGCCACCAAACACACTCGGACCCTGAATGACTTATTAGACAAAATGCGTGCGAATGAGGACTTGCACGATCTGGGTAGCAAGCTGTTTCCGGGTGCCTCATTTGTTCCGAAAACCGCGAATCCCGCCGCTGAGTACTTCTTCTGCATGATGCTCATTCAGTTAGTGGAAGACGTCTACGTCGATTTCCAGCTTGATTCCAGCCAGTGGCATGATGATCCGCGGATTGGTGGCTGGATGAGAATCTTCAAAAACTGGAGTAAAGTTTCCCGCATGATCGAAACGTGGGACGTGGGGAAAAAGACCTTCAGAAAGGATTTTCAGCAGTTCTGGGAGAACCTGACGCCAAGACCTTCCGAAGACTCATCTTTGCATCGTTATGTACCACCAGTTGACCATCCGTCGTAGGTCGCACATCGAGATTCAACTGTCGTGCACCGAACACAATCGCGTCTCGAACAGCATGGAAAAAAAAATGGGAAAAAATGGGGACTCCATATGGGCGCACCGGGACGCGGGATGTCGGCGGGCCTAATCACGGTGCGGGACCAAACCCAGCGAGGCGCGGCCTTTCGGTACTATGTCGAGAATGCGTTCGCGATGCCGGCGCTGATTGGCACGCACTGGTTCCAGTGGAACGACGAAGCGAACACGGGCCGCCGCGACGGCGAGAACGCTAAGGCATCCTAACCAAGTATTTTTAGAGCAAGCGCGCGCGTCGCTCTCCGCCTCGGAGCAAGCAAGCGGATACGCGACGACGCCGACCGGGACAGGCGCCCCTGTCCCAAGCGATCACGAAATCCACTGTAGTCAACTCCAGCCCACTCGCCGCGTGGACAGAGCGAGCCTGTCCCAAGATGCAGTACAGTCGACTCGTCACTCTGTCCCGGAGTTTTCACACAGACTCGTCAGCAGGAGGGCGATCGCCCCACATCGCACAAGGCGTTATTGGACGCTTCGCGCGAGTAGAGTTAGCGTGGCGGACCAGCGCCGCAAGATGCGGTTCTCTTCCCGCAGGGCATCCAATTCGGCCAGCTCAGACGCACCGAGGTTCCCAAATTTGCCCTTCCAAGCGTAAAAGGTGCGCCGTGTTATACCCACCGCCTCGCAGATCTCGTCGACGCTCATACCCTGATGGAGCTTCCCGAGCGCTGCCACGACATCGCTGTCGGGGCGGCGCGCCGGCCGGCGCGTACTTGTTTCCCCTGACTCCTGAGC
>JBAUOG010001222.1:0-6826 GCA_049579625.1 Bryobacteraceae bacterium | reverse complement strand
CCACCACCATGCCTGAGTTCGCGGCAGGCTTCCTGCACGACAACGGCTTGAAAGCTGGAACAGCTTTGGAAGTGGAGAAGCTTCGGAAGACGTTTCAGTTTGTGGACCCGCCCTACGGCGTCGCTCTGGTGGATGGCAGAGAAAAGGCCGCCTTTGGACAAGCACAATTTACGCCGCCGGCCCCACAAGCCGATTTGAAGAAGCTCGGGTTCATTCAGTAGTCCGTAATTGGCCGCCGATGAACGCTGAGTAACACGGATTGTTTAACTCGCTGACTATAGAAAGCGAGGAAAAAAACGTGGGCCGCTCCCGACGGGTCTGTGTGAAAACCTCAGCACTGAACCGCGCGCGTCAGCAAGCGGATCTGAAACGGAGCCGTGACCGTCAGGGAGCGGACTCAAAGGCCGATATTCCCGCCAAATGCCCGTCACTTCAACTGGTTTCTGAACCGTCGTGAACGGGCGCTGACCGCGACGTGCGCGGCTTCTATCGAGGTGGCGAGAACATTGAGTCAGGGATGCTGATGCCGTTCTGCACCTTGTGAAACCGCAAGATGTTTTCAATGTGCACCGCTTGCGGATCTGCGTTCGGTAGTGGAACAATCTCGCGTATCGCAAAGGGAAAGAACACGCCGTCGACTTTCCGGTAGTCCTCGAACAGGTAACGGCGCGGCCCTGCTTCGTCCTTGACGCTCTCAGCCACAATCTGGGTTAAGAGATGAGACTGGGCATCGAAGTAGAAGCGGAATGTTTCTTCCGGGCCACGAGAAACCAAGGCTGTGCCCTTTGGCGCGCCCTCGGGAGGTTCCGTTTCAAGCGTGACACCCGGGTACAACTGTGCAAGGTGCGCATACCGTAGCGGATTCGCATCCCTTAGCAACAGTTCGAGGCTGCGTTTACTAAGCCTTTCATTAACGCCGTCATGCTCAGATCTCCAGCCGGCCTTTCCATCAAAACCAATGTCCAGAGCCCCATCGGATGAGTCCAAGTTCATGCGGCTGAAGTCCGGCGCCCGCCAGTAGATGGTGAACTTCCGGTGGCCTTCCTTGCGATTTGCCATTTCAAGGTGGCCCTCGGCCTTCCGGCTGGTGATTTGGGCTAGCGCCTCCTTGCCTCCGAGGGCGGACACGTAAGCATCAATTACCTGTTCCGCGGTTTGGGGCGCACTTGAACCCTCCGGCGGAGCGGTCTGGGTCAGCCTTGCTATTCCCGGCAAGCTGGTAAACAGCAGCAGGGTACACGACGCAACCCACGGCCGCGGTTCGCTAGCGGGGATTCTCAAACTGGATATCTTTGAGTTGGACATTGAAATGCACTTTTTCGATGTGAATCCCATTGGGCTGCGTTCCGTAGGGCGGATCCTGCTCAATCTGGGTCGGCATCTTGATATCGCCAAAATCCTTGTAATTCGAAAAGCGGGTCAGACGTGGCTTGTCGCTGCTCTTGAGCCGATCCTCCAGCCGCAGTAGGAAGTGCGTTTGCGAGTCGAAGAACAATCGGCGCTCGCCTTCCCAGGTATGAGCCAGGACGACGTCCACAGGTTGGCCATCCAGCTTCGTCTCGCCTTCGATTGTCGCGCCCGGGTAGATTTCCTGGAGGCGTACGAAGCGCAACGGATTACAAGTTAGCAACAGAAGATCCACTTTTTCCTGCGTCAGGTGGTGACTCTTGCCATGTTGCGGGAGGTACCATCCTTGTTTGCCATCGTAGCCGGTTTGGCTCGTGGCGAAGGTTGATTTTGAAATCTGCAGCACCTTGTTGGGCGCCTTCCAATACGAGATCAGAGTCGTGCGATTCATCAGACCGGAATCCGGAGGATTGCCCGTTATTTGCCAGCTGGAGATCCGGTCGAGTGCCGCTTTCCCGCCGACTGCGGCTGTGTAGCTGTCAATCACCTGGCCGAGAGTCTTGGACGTTGCGGTGGTTTGAGCGGACGCAGCGGCCCCGATCACAAAGAACATCGCGAGACGCGACAAACGGATTTGCCGGCCTGTTTTGAACCGTGATGACGCAGTTAAGAACGAGCGCAAAACGTCACTGCCTGGCATAGAAGGCGACGCCGCTCCGCGTTTCCGCGAAGACCACGCGGTCTCCGATCTGAACGCGGCCACTCTCGGGGAGAATTCGAGCGGTAAGCCGCCCACCGTCATCCAAGTCGACAATTGCAAGCTGATAGGGTGCGTCGTTGACATACTGTTCAGGCGCCGAAAACACGACGGTCTCGGTGTAGACGGTCCCGCTCCCGCGATTGGTTTGGCCCATGATCCTGATTTCGCTCCGTTCCGTTTCCCTTGTCGCTAAGGCGCTCCGAGTATCGTGACGACGCAGGTGGCGCCCGAGCCGCCGAGGTTCTGGGCCAACCCGATGCGATGCCGCCGCACCTGGCGCTGAGCAGCCTCTCCGCGCAACTGCATGACGATGTCGCACACCTGTCCGGCGCCCGTCGCTCCAACGGGATGCCCTTTCGACTTCAGTCCGCCGCTTGTGTTGATGGGAAGACGTCCGTTCAGGGACGAACAGCCCGCGGCGGCGAACGGGCCGCCTTCGCCGCGAGGCGCGAAGCCCAGGTCTTCCGAGGCAATCACCTCGGCGATCGTAAAGCAGTCGTGGAGTTCCGCGAACTCAATCTCTTCCGGACCGACCCCGGACATCTGGTAGGCTTTCTCGCCGGCAAGACGGACTGCTTGAAATGTGGTGATGTCGTCCTTGGCATCCAATGCAACGTGGTCCGAGGTCTGGGCGATGCCCAGAATGCGTGCGAACCGGCTGGAAAACTCATGCGCCCGGCTGAGCGGGGCCAGGACGAGCGCGGCGGCGCCATCGCTCACTAGCGAACAGTCGTAGACCGTTAGCGGTTCTGCCACCGGCTTGCCGGCCAGCGCCTGGTCGAGCGTGATGTTCTTGCGCATATGCGCCAGCGGATTCAATGCTCCGTTGGCATGGTTCTTCACGGCAACCGAGGCCAGTTGTTCGCGTGTGGTACCAAACTGATGCATGTGGCGCCGGGCAATCATCGCAAACAAGGCTGGAAACGTAGCACCGGCATTGCCCTCACCCGCCATGTCACCCGCTCCGGCCAGAATTTCCGCCACCTTCGGGGTGGTTTGGGAGGTCATTTTTTCGACCCCTCCCACCAGAACCAAGTCATAGACTCCGCTGGCGACGGACTGCCACGCATGAAAAAGTGCAGCACCACTGGAGGCGCACGCGTCTTCAAAACGGGTGCATGGGATACCGGGTGAAAGGCCTGCCGCCAGACCCACATAAGGAGCAAGGTGATTCTGGCCAACAAACGACGGACCGGCAAAATTCCCAAGATAAAACGCTTCAACCATGGATGCCGGAAGAGAAGCATCCTTCAGCGCATGCCCAATCGCCTCAACCGCCAGCGAGCGGAGATCCCGGTCCGCAAAAGCCCCGAATGCCGTTTTACCAATTCCTATGACGGCAACAGGTCTCATATAAACTTAAGGATAGCGCCGATGCCCCGCCCATCCTGCACGTTTGCGCCGCATTCCCGTCTAGTCTTCAGGGACGGATGTATCGCAATCAGAACATTGTCGCAACAGCCGCTCAGGCCGGTTTCCGGGCTGGTTTCGAGTTCGAGTTGCGCCGCTGCGAGGAGCTTGTGAACGACCCCGCCCGCAGGCTGTCTGAAGTCGCGGTGGATGCCGCTCCGGATGCGCAAACGCGCTTTATCCAGGACAACTTGCGGCGGGTGTTCCTGCTGATTTACCGCATTGTCGGCAATGTCGACGACGCGCAGGATCTGACCCAGGAGACGTTTATCAAGGCATTGCAGCGGCAATCTCAACTCAAGGATCTGGAGAAAGCCGGCCATTGGCTCTCGCGCATAGCCAGCAACACGGCAATCGATCATCTGCGCCGGAATCGGAAGATGTCATTTAGCGACGTCAATGACCTGCCGGATGGCGCCGCAGTTTCGAAGGGCGAATCACCGGAGCAGAGTGTATTGCGCGGTGAACGCAGGATACACCTTGACGGTGGATTGGCCTTGTTGACGGAACGGGAACGAATGGCAATTTTGTTGCGCGATGTGGAGGACATGCCGGCTGATGAAGTGGCGAGACAGATGAATTGTTCAATGGCGACAGTACGTTCGCATATCGCGAATGCGCGAGTGAAGTTTAAACGCTACCTGGAAGGAAGGAAGCCATAGTGGCCAGGCAAGACTCTGTGGTTCATCCCGGTAACGCGGTGTTGGCTCTCTACTCCAGAGGGGACCTTTCCTGGAGACAGCGATGGAGTGTCCGGAAACACGTTCAGCTGTGCACCGAGTGCGGCGATCAGGTGGACCAGTTCAAATCGGCGACCGCCTCGCTGCGGCAGGAAGCGAATGAAGAAACGCTGACCGGTTCTGAGGCGATCGCAAACTGGAGCGCACTTGAGCGCGAGATGGTCGGCAACATCAAGGTTGGCCTGGATGCGTCTCGCTGCATCGAGAACGTTGGCCGAAGCCATTCCACGGGCTGGCGCGTAGCACTGACAACTGGGCTGCTTTCGGTCGTCCTGACCGTTGGCTGGATCATGAACATTCCGGATGCGCAGCGAGGCCACCTTGAGGATTCGCTCAGGCGGATCGCCGGACTCTATCCGCCGGCCGTTGGTGGCACTGTTGTGCAGACTACGCCACACGGCATCGCCGTCCGATCACAGGGCGCCACACTTACGTTACTGAACCCTTCATCGGCCACCGTTTCCCTATCGGGCGCGTCGGCGGTGGGAGCCCGGTATATCGATGACGAAACGGGCCAGATCACCATTACGAATGTATATGGGCAGTAGCTCTTCATTGCGGGGCTCATCAACACCTGGTTCCGGATGGTTTGCGGTATGGCCTTGTGTCAGCAAACGGGCGGGCTCGCTGCTTCTTGTTCTGCTGACGTTCGCGGCGGCCGGGTTCGCCGAGGACCATGGCTCTTCGCCGTGGCTGCATGTTGCTTTCCCGCGTGACTCTCCGGTCGGCTTGATCGACATCAGCCTGGGCCAGTCGACGGCCGGTGTGCGCGGCATGTCGATGCTGCTGGATCTCCATACGCAACTGCTGCTTCGCAATAGCGGCCCGAAGCCGATTCGCGGCCTGATGCTGCGGGTGGAGGCGCAAGACGTCACGCCCGGCGGCCAGGGTTCGGTGACGGTGCCCAGCTTGAACGTGCCGGCCGGCGAGACGTTCGCCGTAAGAATTGACTTGGAGCTGCTGCGGCCGTTTCCCGTCTCGAAGGGCAGCGGACCGATGGTGCAGGTGACGCTGGACGGCGTCATCTTCAACGACTTGTCGTTCTATGGCCAGGACAAATTGGATTCACGGCGAACGCTCACTATCTATGAACTGGAAGCGCGCCGGGACCGCCAATACTTCAATAAGCTGATCGAAACCGGGCAAATTTCCGCTTTGCGCGAGGAGTTGAACTTCGGCTTGATCGATCTGCGGCCCCCACAGTTGGGCCTGGAGTTATTGCGGGAACTGAAGCCGAGGCTGCGGCCGGACGACCAGCCAGTCCAGGTTTCTTTCGTCGCCTTTCCCACGTCGCCTGTTCAGCCGCTGACCGGAGGCGCTCACATTCAAGGTAACGAGGTCCGTGAGCCGCATGTTGACGTCAGGAACAACTCGACGAAAGCCGTGAAAACGATCGAACTCGGCTGGATTCTCCGCGACGATCGCGGGCGTGATTATATGGCGGGATCGTTGCCCGAAAACTTGCAATTGGGCCCGGTGCAAACCGGCCGGCTTTCACAGCAAGGCGTGCTGCGGTTCTCACACCCCTCCGGCCAGCCGATGCTCATTGGTTCGGTCTCCGCATTTATCAGCAACGTGGAATTCGCCGACGGCAATCTTTGGATACCGACCCGCACGGACATATCCAATGCCAACGTGGATCCGGTGGTGCGACGAGGCATGGGAGCATCGCCTGAGCAACAGCGCCTTACGGACATCTACCGCAAGAAGGGCCTGACTGCTCTCGCAGCTGAGTTGAAAAAGGTCAACTGAGCTCCTTTGCGAGCCGCGCGCGTTAGCAAGCCCTGATGAGCCGTGGCCCATCGGAACAAATGAAAATGATCGCTGCGCGGGCATCTCACACCTACCGAGCCGCGACCGTAAGGGAGCGGGCACTAGCTCCGATTTGCGATCATTTTCGACGGAGCGGTGTGGCGTCATGTGATCGAACTTCTGAACGGGAGTACTGGGGGCGTGGTGGCGCAAGGTAAGAGTCAGCCAGAGATGGCCAGAAAGCTGATCGGCCAGCCGATGGACGGCCTGAGTTTGGCCGACCGCTGGAAGTTCAGTGGTGTCTGGGTGGCGCTGGAGATCTATACGCCCCAGACCCTGCCTTTGCGCACGATCGAAGCGGTGGGCGGAAGTGCCGCTGAGTGCATTCAGAACCTTGTTTCACGGGGTCTGGACGCAAATCGGTTCGAGTTTATTCCCCTCCCGCAGCCTTACGAAACCTAGCGCTGTTCCGCCGAGGCAGCGGCTTTACCGTGCAGCTTGCTAAACTAGGGTCTGTTCGGGGCGTGGCTCAGCCTGGTAGAGCGCCTGGTTCGGGACCAGGAGGTCGGAGGTTCGAATCCTCCCGCCCCGACCATCTAAACCTTCCCGCTGCATTTCGTTAGCGGGATTCCCGGTATCACCCTGATTTACCTCTGTGGCCTCACTGTGCCCAGAATTGCGCCCACCCCGTCCCACTCGGGCGCGTTCCATCGCTTCGCGGATGGTGTGCGCCTGCGGACGAACGTAGCGCCGCGTAGTCGAGAAATCGCTATGTCCTGCCAGGTAGGCCAGGTGAATCGGTCCATGTAGGCGGCCC
>JBAUOG010001221.1:0-2845 GCA_049579625.1 Bryobacteraceae bacterium | reverse complement strand
GTCCGAGTGCGATCGCACCGCCATTGGGGTTGGTCCGGTCGCGCGGCAGATCGAGTTCTTTGATGACCGCCAGTGACTGGGCGGCAAAGGCTTCGTTCAACTCGATCAGGTCCATCTCTTCCAGTCTTAATCCGGATTTCTGAAGAACCTTGCGGATGGCAGTCACCGGACCGATTCCCATGTACTTCGGCTCTACGCCGACCAGGGAATAGGCAACTAATCTCGCCATCGGCTTGAGGCCGCGCTTTTCAGCGATTTCGCGGTTCATCACCACCACGGCAGCGGCGGCGTCGTTCACCCCCGAAGAATTGCCGGCCGTCACGGTACCCGTTTTGCTGAACGCAGGTCTGAGCTTGGCCATGCCCTCAAGCGATGCGTCCGCGCGCGGGTGCTCGTCTGTTCTAAACTGCGTCACGCCTTCCTTCGATTTGAGTTCAACCGGAACGATCTGCTCCTGGAAGCGGCAGTTCTTAATCGCCGCCAGAGCACGCCGGTGACTTTCCACCGCGAACTCGTCCTGCTCCTCGCGGGTGATATTGTACTTGGTCACCAGGTTCTCAACCGTAAGACCCATGTGAACGTTCTCGATGGGGTCGGTCAGTGCCGCATTCATCGCGTCAACAACCGCGCCATCGCTCATCCGTTGGCCCCAGCGCATGTTGGGCAGCCAGTAAAGCGACCGGGTCATGGACTCGGCCCCACCAGCAACCGCTGCTTCGGCGTCCCCTAGCTTGATCATCTGCGCGGCGGAGACGATGGCTTGTAGACCGCTTCCGCAGAGCCGGTTCAGCGTTAAGGCCGGTGTCTCGACAGGAATGCCCGCGTTGACGGCGGCGACGCGGGAAATATACATGTCCTTAGGATCGGTGTGGATCACGTTGCCGAAGACAACATGGTCGACGTCTTTGGGTTCGATGCCCGACCGCAAGACAGCCTCGCGGGTTACGATGGTTGCCAATTCGGACGGAGGTTTGTCCTTCAAACTTCCGTTGTACTTGCCTATCGCCGTGCGGACGGCGCTGAGAACGACGACGTCATGACTATTGTCCATGAGAACTGAACTCCTTGAGGGTTAACACCCAAATCTTGGGCGAAAGAACGCACCTGGCACGAACTTGTGGAATAGCCCGGTCCTGAAGTCAATGGATTGAATGGGTGACATTCATTCGCACGGTCTGAACGTTGCAATCGGGACGCCAGTGCGAATGCAGCCATTCGTGTTTGAACACCCCCGGGTCGTTCTTCCAAATCCCGGTAGGGCAGCGCGGTCGCCGTTGCCAAGGCTGCTCCACGGCCGTCAAATCCGACCTTACGCGTTCCTGTCGGCGGTTATGATCGGGTCCCGTTCACCCGGCTTCATTTTCCTTTATCGCCTCGTGGAATATTAAGGCGCTTCTTTCCCCGCTAGCTGTAGAGTGGAACTGGATAGCTATCCCGAAGCCCCATGCCAGCCCGACCCGTGATCATTAAGAAGTACGAAAACCGGCGTCTTTATGACACATCCAATAGCCGGTACGTCAACCTGGAAGACATCGCCCAGATCGTGCGTGAGGGCACCGAAGTGCGAGTGGTGGATGCCGCTACGGGCGAGGATCTAACACGGTTCGTTCTTACCCAGATTGTGGTGGAGAGCGCCAAGGCTCCCAACTCTGCATTTCCGCTCGACATGCTTCGCCAAATGATTGTGGCGTCAGGGCAGGTGAGCCGCGAGGGATTGCTCGGCTACATGAAGGCGATGGTCGACATGTATCAGAACACCTATCGGGCGTTCGCGCCCGGGTTGTCTCCGTTTGACTTCGTGCAGCCAAAACCCGGCCCTGGAGCCGATGAAGCGCCACCCCCCGACGGCAGCGCGGCCCCGCCCGGCGCCCAGCCATCCGTAGAGGAACTTCGCCGGCGGGTGGAAGAATTGGAACGCCTGATTCCGAAGAGCACGGCTGCGCGGCCAGCGGCGAAACGCAAACGAACCGCACGCGCTAAACGCTAGGCCTTGGATTCATCCGGGCCGGGGCGGTGCCGGAACTTCCGCTCGTTCAGCGTCGGGAGCGATGGGCCCCGCCACCCAAGCCGCCCAGATCGACGATCACCGCGATCAGCAGCCAGACAAGGTTGATTCCGGCCAGCGGCATGCCGCTATTGACTTCCCAGGCGTAAACGATGGTGGTGAGGGGCAAGAAAATGAAGCCGAGTAGCGGCACCAGCAAACCGCCGTGAAAAGCCCGTTGGAGATAAGTGGAGAAGAGCCACATCAGTACCAAGGCGAGGCGGGGAAAAGCCAGGATGACGATCAGGAAGAGACAAGGCATAAGCCGATAGCTGCGAACTCGAAGTTACCGAGTTCGCCATGTCCGCGAGTGTAACACCGCGGAGCTAAGGTTGTCGTTCCGTAATCCTACCGGAAACGGTGGCACAGCCCTTCTGTATGCCCCTGGTGGGCCGCCGTTTTTAGCCGCCTACTTCGACGAGGTTCCACGGCTTGCGCATCGGCCGCGAGAGCATCTGGCCGGCGGCTTCGTCGCCGATAATCTTCTCCGCTTTGGGATCCCAGCGAATGTCGCGGCCTAAACGCAAGCTGATGTTGCCCAGGTGCGCGATGGTGATGGAGCGATGAGCTTGCTCGATGGGAGCAATCGGCTCGCTACGAGATATCACGCAGTCGATGAAGTTCCGCTGGTGATTGTCGGAACGATAGAGGCGAACGTCGTTTGGTCCGGGCTCATAGTCGAGCAAGCTGGAAGGGCTGGCTTCGATCGCGCCACGGTTCACCCAAACCCAGCCATCGCTGCCTTCGAAGGTAACGCCGGAACGCACGCGACTTGAAACGATCAGATTGACGCCGTTTTCG
>JBAUOG010001220.1:0-2391 GCA_049579625.1 Bryobacteraceae bacterium | reverse complement strand
CGGCCGTCGATCAGGAAGCGTTCGAGAGCGGTCCGCCTGGTTTTGGCGTAGCGAATCGCCTCTGCGAGTTTGGATTTCCCGGACAGGCGCGGCAGTTCCGTTTCCCACAGCTCGAACAGGCTTGCCACAATGGCGGCGGACTTTTCCTGTCGGGCCTTCACCCGTGTTGCGGGATCTTTGCCGCGCACGTCCTCTTCGACTTTCCAGAGCGCGGCCATTATCGTGATTGTTTGCGTTGCCAGGTGCGAGCTTTCGTTCACATGCAGTTCGTAGAATCGCCTCCTCACATGGGCAAAACAGGCGGCCAGGGTCGCGCCATCATTGCCGCCGCTACCTTTGGCAAGCCGATTGTAGGCGGCATAACCGTCCACCTGCAGCACACCGCAAAATCCCGATAGATGACGTGCGACACAATCACCGCTCCGGCTGTCTTCGAAGCGATAGGCCACCATCGGGGGACCTGCACCGCCGAAGGGTCTGTCGTCGCGGGCATAGGCCCATAACCAAGCCTTTTGGGTTTTGCCGGTACCGGGAGCCAAGGTTGGCAAGGTGGTTTCATCGGCAAAGATCCGTTCGCCCTGCTTAATCCGTTCCAGAACATAGTCGGCCAGAGGTTGCAGTTCGAAGCCGACCTTGCCCATCCACTGCGCCATCAACGAACGGTCCAGCTCGACCTGATCCCGCGCATAAATGGCTTCCTGCCGATAAAGCGGCAGACCATCGGCATATTTCGAGACGGCGATCTGGGCCAGAACCGCCTCGGTGGGGATGCCGCTCTCGATGAGATGGGGTGGCGCCGGCGCCTGGATCACGCCGTCGCGGTTTCGGTAGGCGTATTTCGGGCGACGCGTGACGATCACGCGGAACTTCGCCCGCACCACGTCCAGACGCTCCGACACGTCCTCGCCGATCAGAACCTTCTCCAGTTCCTCGCAGCCTGCGGGAACCTCAGGTTCGATAACAATCTCAACCCGCTCTAGATGAACCGGAAAGCCTTTCCGGGGGCGCGGCGTCCGTTTCGGTTTGTCCTGAGCGGCGCTTTCAAGCTCAGCTTCGATCGCCGACATGCCGGTATTGATTTCATCGAATACGAAGGCACGCTGCTCATCGCTCAATGCATCGCCGCGTAGACGTTCCGAGCGAGTGCCGTAGCGCGACCGCTCCAGCATCTTTATGATCGCCGTCAGCGTTGCAATCCGCTCGTCAGCCGTATTGTTCGCCGCTTGGAGATGGCGGGTCTGCGCTTCCAGCAATGCCCTCTGTTCGGCCATGGCGACGATCATCGCCTTCAGCGCATCAACGTCGTCGGGAAGCTCTGCAGCGGCCATCGTCATCGCCGCCATCACAGCATGTTCGCGGCCGTTTTTCCAAACTTTCCAAATGCCTGATTCAAAATGCCACAGGTTTTCAGCCCATCGATTGTGGCCGCTTCACATCTACCGGGCGGACCTTCTTCCAGTCCAGCCCATCGACCAGCGCAAGCAACTGCGCGTGGTTTAGCTGCACCGTGGTTGGCCCAATCCGGGGCCAGCAGAATTGCATTTCCTCAAGTGTCTTGGCAAACAAACAGACCCCCGTGCCGTCGAACCAAACCGCTTTGATCCGGTCCGCTCTTTTCGAGCGGAATACATAGAGCGCGCCATTGAATGGATCAGCGCCGCCGTCCCGCACCAGGGCCATCAAACCCGTCGCGCCCTTCCGGAAGTCGACCGGCGTGCTCGCCACATATACCTGAACTCCAAGCGGGATCATGCCTTGCGAACCGCCCGGATCACATCGGCAAGCCGCTTGAGGTCTACATCACCGCCGGCGCGGACCACCACATCGCCGATGACAATTTCCACGATGTCGCTCCGCATCGATTCAAAGCGCGTGAATTTGATCGGCCGGCTCGGCGATCCGCCCAATGGCGCAAGCATCCCAGAGGCTATCGCCTTGCGACGCCACGCGAAAAGTTGCGACGGATCGAGCCCATTTGACCGGGCAATCGCCGATACATTTGCACCGGCAACCAGCGTCTCCCCGACGATTCTGGTCTTCTCCTCGTCCGACCACGACCGGTAACTGCGCCCCGGACTGCTCGACAGCCGCACGGGGGTCGCCGTGAGAACTTCAAAACTTCTGCTATCAGACATAGGTTCGCTCACAAGAGCCTCCTGGACAAATCACCAGGAGATTCTCTGCTATTCGAACGTTTCGCGCTACGTGGGGTCTCCTACGCGCTTACAATGCACCACATGTCCTTGCGCCAAGGCTTGAGGCCGTTTTCGGCCAGCCGCCGGCGCACCGTCTCGCCCGACAGGCTCTCGTGGTCGGTAAGCTTGACCATGGCGTCGGCCAAAAGCTCCAGGGTCCAGCGGGCGCGGCCCTCGGGAGGGTTTGCGCAAGCCG
>JBAUOG010001219.1:0-2302 GCA_049579625.1 Bryobacteraceae bacterium | reverse complement strand
GCCCTGCTGGTCATGCTGGTGCTGGGATTGCTGATCGCCGGGTTCGGGCTTTCGAAAAATTTTAAGCTTAGCTTACTCCTCCTATTCGCGGGTGGAGCGGCTCTGATGATCGTCTTCGCACTAAATGCATCCATTGTTCAGGCCTACGTTGGAGACGCGATGCGCGGACGGGTTATGAGCGTCTACAACGTGGCGTTCCGAGGCGGCATGCCCATGGGCAGCCTCTTAAGCGGCTTCCTCATCAAGTCGTCTTCGGCTCCCGGCGTGATGCAGGCCAATGGCATTGCAGTGGTGGTACTAGGCCTCCTGTTCCTTGTGTCGCAGCGGCAGCGAGTGGCGACGGCGGCCACGTCGTCCTAGCGCATCACAATTCGTCGTTAAGAAAGCGGTCGACGTTCCTGTGCAACTCGCGGCGGTCAGATCTCTGATTTTTTCACGCAATTCCTGCTGCGAGTCTACCGGGTTCTGAAGTGGCAAGTCACGGTCGAAGGAAAGCAATCAGATCCGCGTCTTCGGGTCGACCAGTTCTTCGCCCAACTCTTGCCTGAGTAACTGCAAAGCGGTGCGGACCCAAGTCTTCACCGTTCCGAGAGGCTCCGACAACCGCGCTGCCATTTCGCTCTGCGATAGACCTTCGAAGTAAGCCATTTCGAGCACCTGGCGCTGGTTTTTGGTGAGCTTGGTGAAGGCCTGCCGGATAATCCGGATCCGGTCGTCACTCATGTAGTTTGCTTCAAAATCAGTGAAGAACCTGGGGCGTTCCAACTTCTCCAGATCGCAACTGTTCTGAGCCATCCTCGCGTCGGTGGAACGAAGGTAGTCGATGGCCCGGTTGCGGGCGATGGTCAACACCCAGGGTCCGAGGCTGCTGCGCGCATCGTCGAATCCCTCGATCCGGTTCCAGACTTTGAGAAAGGTTTCCTGAAGCAAATCCTCGGCCACGCCGGCATTCCGGACAATTCGCACGATCACGGCGAATGCCACTTTGCCAAAGCGATCGTAGAGTTGGCCCATCGCCTCGGTTTCACGACGCTTCAAGCGCTGAATCAGGTCGCTGTCATCTTGAAGAGACAACAGCACCGAAAGGATGAGGAAATCCATAGGGCCGGGCCAAGAAAATCATAGCAGTGACCTCTGGCTAGCGCCTCAGAGAATCGGCTATGGGCAGTCGTCTTCAGCAACGATCGGTAGACCCGGCACCATAGGTGCTTTAGAAGACACGTTGTAACGCAGGCGTGCATCGAACAACTTTTTCACTTCATCCCGCGGAAGTGGTTTCGCTCCGCCCAGCAACTCGCCAACCAGCGTGATCCGCGCAAAGTGCTCGACCATTTCCATCTTGAAATACGCATCCCACAAATCCTTGCCGTACGACGTGCAGCCATGATTCTGCAGCAGCAGCGCATCGTAATTGGGAATCAGCGGAATCATGCCTGCGGTGAGGGCCGGCGTTCCGGGAAGGCCGTAGCTTGCCAGCGGCACGGCGCCGAGCTGAATCACCACCTCCGGAAGCAGCGCTTTGTCGAGCGCCCTGCCCGCCGTGGCAAATCCGGTCGCAACCGGAGGATGAGCATGGACCACAGCGTTCACGTCCGGCCGCAAACCGTAGATTGCCGTATGCATCGCGATCTCGCTGGTACGCTGGCGGGTTCCCTCTAGCTTGTCGCCGCAATTGTCGCAGATAATGAGATCGTCCGCCTCCACAAACCCTTTACTAATTGCAGTGGGCGTGCAAAGAATCCGCTTATCGTCTAGCCGGATGCTGATATTGCCATCATTCATGGCGACCCAGCCCTTCTCGTAGACGAGCCTGCAAACGCGGATGATGTCTTCGCGATACTGTCGCTCGCTCATTTCCATATAAACCTATGATTTTAGCAGGGTGGCTTCCCTGTGGCCGCTACAATAAAGCCGTGGAAAAGCGACGGATGTGCCCGAACTGCCGGGCCTTCATTACAACCTCGGACCGGGTATGCCCCTATTGTGACGCCCAACTGGGTCCTCGTGCCATCGATGTGCGCATCGCTTCAATGGGCGGCTTCCTTCCCAGAGCCTACAGCACCAGCATAATTATTCTGACCATCAACTTCGCGTTGTACATCGCCATGACCATCGTCAACGCCAAGTCAAGCCCGGGCGGGTTGACGGGTGGGTTCAGCGGGAGCGTACTGGTGATGTTTGGGGCCAAATACGGCCCTTACGTTACTCAAGGCCAGTGGTGGCGTCTGATCACGGCCGGCTTCCTGCATGGAAGCCTGATCCACATTCTGATGAACTCTTGGGCGCTGTTTGACCTGATCGC
>JBAUOG010001218.1:0-3032 GCA_049579625.1 Bryobacteraceae bacterium | reverse complement strand
AATACCCCGCTCCGCACTATCCGTGCCAGCCACAGTTCAACCATATCGCATTGCTTCGCTATTGTGAAGCGTTTATTTATGCACATCCCCTTAGTTTGGCTCTTAGTTAGTGCGCCTTTCCCATTGTGCTATGCACTTCGGGAAGAAAATAAAACATCAACGCCAGAATCAAGTACACGGCAAGCAACTGAACGCCTTCCAGCCAGTTCGATTGCCCGTCGGATGCCACTTCACCCGCAATCACCACGGCCAGACCAACGGCCAGAACTTCGGCCGGCGAAAACACAAGGTCCATCGGATGCGGTCCTATGAAGTAGCTCAGGCCCACAAGCACCGGCGCCACAAACATGGCAATCTGGACGCTCGATCCCAGCGCGATTCCAAACGTCAGGTCCATCCGGTTCTTCATGGCCATCATCACAGCCGTGCTGTGTTCGGCTGCATTGCCGACAATCGCTACCACAATCACTCCGATGAAGACGCTGGTCATGCCAAGGCTCGCTGCTGCGGCTTCCACCGACCCGACCAGGATTTCGCTCATCCAGGCAATCAGGGACGTAGCCACGGCCAGGACCAGGAACGATCGATTCATTCCCCAGGTGGGTGAGACGTCGGCAGGGTCTGCCTCAGGTTCGCCGGCGAAAAACCGCTTGTGTGTATGTAAGGAGAACACGAGACTCAATACATAGGTGACGGCCAGCACGATGGCAATCTCGGCGCTGAGTCCACGCTCTTTGGCGTATCCGGCCGGCCCCGCCAGGTAGTGGAAGAGAGCCGGCGCGATCAGTGCAATGGAAGCTAGCGTCATCATCGACGTTTGACTTCGAACGGCAACGGCATTGAAGCACTGGACCCGATGCCGAAGACCCCCAGCCAGGACCGAGGCCCCTAGTACGAGCAGAATATTCCCGAGAATTGACCCTGTGAGCGACGCCTTCACCACGCTGTCGAGACCCTTACTGAGGGCAATCGAAGCGATGATCAGTTCGGCGGCGTTTCCAAAGGTCGCGTTGAGCAGACCGCCGACGCCTTCGCCGGCCCGGTCGGCGATGTGTTCGGTGGCTTCGCCTAGCCAGCCTGCCAGCGGCACGATGGCTATACACGAGGTGATGAAAATCCAACTCTGGTGCTGAGGCGCGAAAAACTGTAAGCCGGCGGCGATCGGCACAAACACAAGCAGCCAGTTCAGCATCGTGTGCGGGTTTGAACGTGTCCTCTCGCAGAATCTGTTGCGCCAACGTCTCGGTCGACCGAGGCCAGAAGGTAGCCCATCAGTTCGTATAAGTATGCCATTGGCCGGGAGTTAGTTAGGGAGGCGAGAACCTGGAGTGCTAGGCAGTCAAGCGAGCCGCATCAGGGCGGGTGGCGGACTTGGCGCCGGTTGGGCGCGAGTGGTTGTAGCAGTGACGATAGGTGCTGAACAGTTTCTCGAAAACGCCATCCCAGGAGAGACCGCAAGCATAATGACGAGCGGCTTCGCGCATGGCATGGTGCGTGTCGAGATCCGTCAATAGGCCCTTGACGCAGCGCTTGAAGCTGTTGAAATCAGAGGCCACGTAACCCGTAACGCCTGACTGGACCAGGAATTTGGGCCCCCCTTCCGACGTTACGACAGCGGGCACACCCGAGGCCATAGCCTCGAGGATGACGTTACCAAACGTGTCTGTGGTGGACGGAAAAACGAAGAGATCCATGTTCGCGAATTCGCGGGCGAGTTCCTCCCCTCGCAGCACGCCGGTGAAGCGTGCATTGGGCAGGTTCGCCTCCAGCCAGGGCTGCTCATTGCCTTGGCCTACGATCACGAATTCAAAGTCCTTCCGGCCCGCCTTCAAGAGGGCCGAGCCGATGTCCGCCAGAAAGCGGACATTCTTCTCGGCGGTGAGACGGCCCACGTAACCAATGCGGAAAGCCCCGGAACTGCGGTTACGGCGGGAGGGCGAGAACAGGTTGGTATCCACGCCACGGCGCATGATGAACGTTGGCTTGCCGGTGAGCTCATGCAACTGTTGAACGAGCTCGGTGTTGGGCGCCAGGACAACTCGGGCAAAGCTATAGAAGAATTGCAGAATCCGCAAAGAGCCCATTTCCCCATAGCGAGCAACAGCCCTTCGCAACGGACGGGGGGCGGATGTAAGTAGCCGCTCAAGACGGCGGCCTGAATACTCGTGCAGATTCGTGTGCCAGGAAATCACGAGAGGGATACGCAGGCTCAGTGCCACGCAAAGGCCGAGGAATCCCATATCCCCGGGTCCCGTCACGTGAATGACTTCGGCTCCGAAACTCTTGACCTGCCGGCGAACGCGACCGAAATATCGAAGCAAGAAAGGGTCGTAGTCGAGTTGCGTGTCCAATTCGATCGAAGCCCGACCGCGCTTCAACTCCATCACAGTGACGGCGCCGTCGGTTAACGTGGAGTTCTGCTCCCCGCAATGGATACTCAGGAACGGGATCTGTTTGCGGCGTGCAAACGATTCGAGCTGGCGGCTGGTCAGAGCGACCCCGTTCACTTCGTGAAATGTGTCGGGCAAGAAAGCTGCCCGAAGGTATCGATTCAAACGGCCACCTCCTGATCGGACCAGACGGAAGCGCGATCATTCAAGGCGAGGCGCAACGCAGAGCGCACGGATCGGCGTTCGATCAGACGCATGGCCCCGATGAACTGGCGAACCACCGTGGGTCCGCCTGTCTTCCAAATTGATCCAATCGGGACCGGCTCGCCATCTCCGGGGGGACGAAAGAATACCCGATCGGACCAAAGGCGGCGCCCCTCGAAGTTATCCGGATAATCGCGGACTACGTCGACCATGGTCTGCAGGACCCGCAGTTTCAGGGGCTCGTGGTACTGCGGCATGAACACAGTGTGACTGAAGCGAGCGTAACGAACCTCATGAATAAACTCGACCAGATTCCGGCCGCGCGTCAAGTTGACGATAGCATTTGGTTCGAGGCCGTGACGGTCGCCCCCTCCCACAATGGGCAAACCTGCTTGACGCCCGAGCCAGATTACCTGACGATTCTCATCCCAGGAGCGT
>JBAUOG010001217.1:0-33527 GCA_049579625.1 Bryobacteraceae bacterium | reverse complement strand
GTGCTGGAGTTTTGGCACGAACTCGGAAGCCATTCAGCGGTCGAGAGCGACGGATTGGGCGGGGGTTGCACGGCGGGGTGGCTTTGCTGCTGGTGGGACTGGTGTTTGTTGTGCTGGCGCCCGTGATGCGGGGAGGGGGTTCTTCGCCCATCAAATTCTCGCTGCAATGGTCGCCGTTCCGGCTGGAGAACGATGAGACGGAGGACCGCCATTATCCGGCGGTCATGGCGGGGGGCCTTGCGGTGTTCGACTACAACGGCGACGGCCGCCCGGATATCTTCTTCACCAATGGCGCAAACCTGGCAACGCTGAAGAAAGACGATCCGAAGTACTCAAACCGGCTTTACCGGAACGATGGCAACGGCAAGTTCACCGACGTGACCGAGAAGGCCGGCCTCACCGGAACCGGCTTCGACATGGGCGCTGCCGTGGGTGACTTCGACAACGACGGCCATCCCGATCTGTTCGTTGCAGGCGTCCACCACAACACGCTGTATCACAACAATGGAGACGGCACATTCACCGATGTCACGGCAAAAGCCGGCCTGGACCATTCGGTGGATCCGAAGTACGGCCCGATCTGGTCCGTCGCCGCAGCCTGGGTCGACGTCAATAACGACGGGCTCCTCGACCTGTTCGTTGTGAATTACGTGCAATGGAAGTACGAAGGCGAGCCCCGCTGCTCATACGCCGGACTCTCCGACTATTGCAATCCGGGCCACTATGAGGGTCTTCCGAACCAACTCTTCCTAAACAAAGGAAACGGCGTTTTCGAGGACGTTTCCGAAGCATGGGGCATCCGGTCGCATGTGGGGAAGGGAATGGGCGCCGGGGTCGCGGACTACGATCTGGATGGACGGCCGGACATTTTCGTCACTAACGACACCTTCTACAACTTCTTCTTTCACAACCTGGGCCAGAAGTTCGAAGAGATCGCATTCCAGACCGGGACGGCGCTGGCCGAGGATGGTAACTTCATCTCGGGAATGGGGCTGGATTTCCGTGACGTCGACAACGATGGCTACCCCGACCTGGCTTTCGTTGCGCTTGCCAAGCAGACGTTCCCGCTGTTGAAGAACGTTGGCGGGAAAGAGTTCCATGATGTCACCGCGGAGAGCGGGATGCGAACCCAGAGCATGGCCATGTCGGCCTTCGGCGCGGCGCTCTACGATCTCGATAACGACGGTTGGAAAGATATCTTTGCCTCCCGGGGCGATGTCATCTCGCGACCTATGCCGGGGACGCTTGTCGAACAGCTGAACACGGTTTTTCGGAACCCGGGCGCCGGCGGCAAATGGAAAGCCTACACGGGAGAGGCGGGATTCGATGCGAGCGGACCCGCGCGCCACCGTGGTTGCGCCCTGGGGGACCTGGACGGCGACGGCAAGGTCGACATTGTAGTGACCGCCCTCGGAAAGCCCGCGGAGATCTGGATGAACCGCAGCGAAGGCAAAGCACACTGGCTGGATGTGGCGCTCGAGGGCACACGCAGCAACCGGGATGGCATTGGAGCCGTGGTTAAGGTGGTTACCGCTTCCGGCACGCAGTTCAACCACATGACCACCAGCGCCTGTTACGCGTCGTCCAGCGCGGGACCAGTTCACTTCGGTTTGGGACCGGACGAGGTGGCGCAGACGCTAGAAATCCGCTGGCCGTCGGGCGCTGTTCAGACGCTTCAGAACGTGAAGGCCGACCGAGTGCTTACTGTGAAGGAGCCTGCGAAATAGGCGCCGGAGCGGGCTTGCCCTGGTTTTGTTCGGCGATCAGGCGGTCGACAATCGCGCGCTCCCGCTGGCCATCCTCAGGGCGTTTGACCTTGTAGTAAAGGGCAGCCAGCTCAATATGCGGTTGCAGCCAGTTCGGTTCCTCCTTAACCACCCGCTCAAAATCCTTCAGGGCCGCGTCCATTTGGCCTTGCGCGCGTTCGATCTTCGCCAGCTCAAAGCGGGCGAGCGCAGAATCCGGACGCAGTTGAACGGCCCGGTCCATGTGTTGGCGCGCGCCGTCGAGATCGCGGTCCGTATTGAAGATCGCTCCCAGAGTCAGGTGCGCATCAAAGTCGTCGGGATTCTGGTCCAGGGCCTTACGGAGCGCGACGGATGCGCCTGGGTGGTCCCCCAGGTACTGCAGCGCCTGGCCCTGCAGTGTGTAGACGCCCTGCAGTTTGGGATTCAGCAGAATGGCGGCGTCGGCGTGCCGCTGGGCGCGCTCGAACTCGCTCATCGCTAAGGCGGTCTGACCCGCAAGCAGATAAGCCTCAGCGCTCTTGCCCTGTTCAGCCACCGTCTCGATCCTCTTCAGGCCTTCGCGAGGCTGGTTGTCTTGTAGCAAGGCGATACCCAGCGTCCACTTCACCGCCAGATCATCCGGGTGGCTTGCCTCAATCGGCATGAGCAGGGCGATCGTCTCCTTGTTGCGGCGCAGGCGCGCGTAGCTGTCGCCCAGAAGCGTGGCGGTTTTTGGATCACCAGGCTGCTTGGCATGCAGAAGTTCCAACTGCTCGGCCGCCTTGGCCCAATCGCTTTTCTTGTAGTACGCCAGCGCGAGATTAAAGCGAATACCGATGTTTTCAGGGCTCCGAACCAGAGCGGCGCTGTACTGCTCAATGGCCTCGTCAAAGCGGCCCTGGTGAGCGAGTGCCGCACCCAGGTTGGCCCGCACCTCTACCACGTCGGGGCGTGTTTTGACCAACTCCTTGTACTTGGTGATGGCGGTAGCGTCGTCGCCTCGGCGTTGCGCCTCGACGGCCTCACGAAACAGCTGCTCGGGGTTGGGCGTTTGAGCGAGCGCGAGCGACGCGCACAGAAGGAGTAATCCCAGCATCCGCTCCCTCACGGTCGCGGCTCCGAAAGTAAGAGTGCCGGGCACCGCTCCCTTACGGTCACGGCTCCGAAGCTTGCGTTCGGCAGACCGGCATCCGATCCCTCTAGATCGAGGCTCCGAAACTTTGAAAACCCCTTTGCGCTCACTACCCTTCAGGATATCTGCTTGCGGTAACGTTATAAGAGATTCTCGACAGAACCGATGTCTGGCTTCATTTTCCGATCATGGCTGACCTATTTTGCTTCCGATGCGCTGCTGAGCCTTGTCTTCGGCGTGCTTGCAGCGACGCTGGCATTCGCGCAAGCGCCGGCGTCGCCAACGTTTGAGGAGCTCTCGAGCAAAGCGCAGTCGGTCATCGACTCGGACCCCACCCAGGCCGCCGCACTTCTGAAGCAGGCTCTCGCGCTGAAGCCATCCTGGGCTGAGGGGTGGCTGTATATGGGCGGCACTCTGTACCGGCTGGGCCGCTATCAAGAGGCCGTGGACGCCTTTCACAAGGGCACCAGCCTGGAGCCGCAGATTGGGACCGGCTGGGCATTTCTCGGCATGGCAGAAGCCGAACTTAAGAAAGACCGACAGGCGCTGATCGACATTGCGAAGGGAGAGAACTTGGGGCTCGGCGGCAATCCGCAGTTCGAGGCGGCCGCGCGCCAGACCGCCGCCATGGTTCTGATTCGCCACTCAATGTTCGATCAGGCTTTGGGGCAGCTTCAGCCGCTTTCGAAGTATCCCGACATGCCACCACCGGTGATTGAAGCCGCCGGGCTGATCACCCTAACGATTCCAACGCCGATGAGCGAACTGACCGAATCTAAACGAGCGATTGTCCGGCTGGCGGGTGAGGCGCAGTGGGCGGCGATCACCAAGCGGCCGGCGGAAGCCGAAGCGGCCTATAAGAAGCTGATGGACCAGTACGCCAACGAGCCGGGCGTTCACTATGCGTACGGCCTCCACCTGATGGGCGTCGATGACATGGCCGCGCTGGAGCAGTTTCAAACGGAGTTGAAGACCAATCCGAACCACTGGCCCTCCATGCTTGTGTGTGCGTTTCTGATGTCCCGGAATGGGGATGCCGAAAGCGCGTTGAAGATGGCCCAGCGGGCGAGTAAGGTGGCGCCGGCGCAGTATCGCTGGCTGTGTGACGCGGAAGAAGGGCGGGCGTATCTCACCATGGACCAGCCCGATAAAGCCATTGCGGCGTTTGAGGAATCGGTCAAGCTACAGCCAGGCAATGCAGAGACTCACCACTTCCTGGAACAGGCCTACCGGCGGGCCGGCAGAAAGGCCGACGCACAGCGTGAATCGCAGATCTTCCTGAAGCTGAAAGAAGCGGAAGATCCAAAGGCGGTACCCAATGCGCCGAGCAGTCCACCGGAGGGCTCGAAGTAAAGCTTTTGAAGACCACAGCCTGAAGACGTTGATGAAAGGGCCAAAAACCGCTCCCTTACGGTCACGGCTCGGAAGCGTTTGTGTTCGCTTGCAATGAGTTGCGGAGTCCAAACATTTGAGGGCGCAAGGGAAGACGGCCCTTTTTCATCACCGTCTGAAGGCTGTGGCACGGATGAAGGCCGGAGTTGCTAACGCGCGCGGTTCAGTGCTGGAGTTTGCACGGTTTCGAGGCTTCATTGGCGCGGTTCGGTGATGGAGACGATCTTGTCCGCAGGGACGTCGTGCAGTGCCTGCTTGATGCCGCTGGGCCAGAGGATTTGAATCTCCTTGGCGGAAGCTGACGTCCCGAGTCCGAAGTGAACGCGAGGATCGCTGGAAGACGCATACCCGGTGCTGGTGGTGGCGTGGTTGTATTGGACCGTTCCGTCCGCCGCAGTGACTCGAATGCGCGCACCCAGACCCATGCGGTTGCTCTTGGTGCCTGTGAGCTTAAGCAGCAGCCAGTGATTGGAGCTCTGGGTTGTGTTGTGGAAGATCTCAGCCTGCCCGTTTAGAACCGTGATGACGAGGTCCATGCGGCCGTCGTTGTCGAGGTCGCCGAACGCGCCTCCGCGATGGGCGGCCGGGATCTGGAAGCTGGGGCCGGTGGTTGAGGTCACGTTCTTAAAGCGGCCGTTTCCGAGATTGCGGAACACCGCGTTCGGCTCTTCGAACTGGCGGGGCTCAAAGAGCGCGACGTTGTCGATGACGTTCGACCGGGCCGCAAACAGATCCTTCCATCCATCGTTGTCGAGATCGACGATGCCGTTCGACCAGCCGGACATCTGGGCCGATTCAAGGCCTATCCCGGCCGCCGCTGTTCCCTCGATGAACTGACCTTTCCCGACATTTCGGAACAAAGGAAAAGTCTGCTTTTCCATGGCGGTGACCCAGATGTCCGGCAGTCCCTTGTTAAACACGTCGCGGAAGTCGGAGCCCATGCCGGAAATCACGTTGCCGCCTTCGGCCATAGAAACGCCGCTGTCGTCCGCTACTTCTTGAAACCGCTTGCCGCCGAGGTTATGGAACAGCTGGTTGGGGGCGTCGTCGTTGGCGACGAAGATATCGGGCCAGCCGTCTCCATCGTAGTCCGCAACGCTAACGCCCATCCCCCGCCCGACCGATTTGGAGATTCCCGTCTCTTCCGACACGTCCGTGAAAGTGCCATCACCGTTGTTCCGATACAGCGTGTTCGGAAGCGGCTTATACATCCGGGGATTGCAGGATGTGCGGATTCCGTTAATGATGCAGGGCGTCTCAGTCTCCGGGATCCATACGCAATAGTTGGACACGAAGAGATCCAGCAGCCCGTCGTTGTTGTAGTCCAGCCATGCGGCCGCGTCGGACCACATCTTTCTTCCTTCGTAGATACCGCCACCGACGCCCGCCTTTGCCGTAACGTCCGTAAAAGTGCCGTCGCCATTGTTGTGATAGAGGATGTTGCCATTCACGTTGGCGACGTAGATGTCGGGCCGGCCGTCGTTATCGAAGTCGCCCACCGCTACACCCATGCCGTATCCGGTTCCGCCAACGCCCGCCTTGTCGGTGACGTCGGTGAAGGTCAGGTCATGATTGTTGTGGAATAGCCGGTTCTTGTGCTGTGGGCCTTCTTTCTTAAGCGAGGGCATACCAGCGCCGTTGACAAAATACAGGTCGGGGTAACCGTCGCCGTCGTAGTCGAAGATGGCCACGCCGGCGACCATGAATTCCGGCTGATGCTTTTCCGGAGTCGGGCTGCTATTGGTGACAAACTTAACTCCCGCACGTTCGGCGATCTCTTCAAAGGTGATGGGAGCGATGACGGGTGCGGCTGAGAGCAACGCGAGAGGGGCCAACAGGAGCCAGCGGCGGAGGAACATTGGCCGCCGATGAACGCCGATGAACGCGGATTGTTTGATTCGTAGGGCGGGGTCCGCGCCCTTGCTCCGCGGGGGAGAGCTACGCGCGCGGTTGCTCTGAAAATAGCCGGAAAGTTTCGCTCCGTCGCTGTCGAGTTTCCGAAGCTTTGCGCTCGCTCCCTCACGGTCGCGGCTCCGTTTCGGTACGCTTGCTTGCTCCGAGGCGGAGAGCGACGCGCGCGTTTGCTCTGAAAATAACCGGAGAGCCTCGTCGCGTTCCGAATCACAGCCTAAAGGCTGTGCCACGGACAAGACCTTTTCATCATTGAGGATGTGCACTCCGGCGCTCATGCTGGGATCTGTGCCGGAGTTTTCGCGGCCCTCTTTCAGCATTAGTTTTCTTAGCTAGTCTCCCGGTTTGGCGGGTGGTGGAGCGGGAGGAGTAGTGGTGGGCGCGGCAGGGGCTGCTGGAGCGGCGATTGTGTAACTGACGGTGCGGAGCGTGGCGGTATTGCCTTGGGTTGCCGTGATGCGGAGTTCGCAATCGCCCGGCCGGGTCGCCGCTTGGATCAGCACGGGAATTGCTCCGGTGGAATCAGGGGCTGGAAGCTCGGATTCCTGCTTGGCCACTAGTTTCCCTCCCACCAGGAATGCCACTTGCACGGTCGGTTTTTCGGCGATGGAGGGGTCGGGATAGACAACGAAGAACACGCTGGGATGGGCGTCCGCCGCAAAGCTGGTCGCCAGTTCGGGAACGATTCGCCTCGTTTGGCCCGGCTCGGCCTGAAACTCGAACGGATCGACGCCGGGTTTGTCGTTCGCCGCCTCCACTCGTTTCACCAACATCACGCTGCTAAGGCCAACCCCCTTCTTTTCCTGGCTTCCAAACCCAAGTTTCTTGATGGCGGCCCGATTCGACTCGCGGTCCACAACCGCGGTGTCCAGGGTGTAACGGCCTTCGGGGAGGTTCAACGGATGGGTAAAGCTAAGGGTGGTGTTTTGTGCTGCCGTCAGCTTATCCTGCGCTACGAAGTACGGAGTATCCTGGCTGAACTTATCCACCACCTCGCCCTTCGAATCCTTGACAAGCCCCAGCACGGAAACGTGCATGCGGTATTTGCCGGTGCCTGGATCGGGCGTAAACGTGAGCCCTTTGGTAGGTAACTCGATGACCGCGGCATTCATCGATCTGGATACTTCGGGCTTGAACTCCAATGCAGCAGCGTTGTATTCAAAGGCATGGGGAGCTTTCTTCACATTGAGCGCGGCGAGACCCAGCATTTCTCCCAGCCCCAAGTCGTCATCGCTGCCCAGGTAAGGCATCGCAAAGTAGCCAGTGCGGCTGGAAACGCTCAGGTCCGTGCGGGCGAGTTTCACATCGATGGTGCGAAGATGGCCATCGTACTTTGTCGATGAAGGATGATAGATCACCTCATAGTGAGTTTCAACGTCCTCCGTCAGCTTTTGAAACGGCTTCCGAAGATCATTGGTGTTTCCGATAAGGAAGCCGCCAGTGCCTTCCGAAAGCCCACGCAGACTGGCCTGGGTGTCCGACGTGCGAACAGCATTTTGGATGTAATCACTTTGCCGCATCTTCTCGCGCATCCCGGCGCCGGTGGAGCTGTTGGCTCCCTGGTTTGCACTTAACCCGGCGGCGTAGGCGACCCCTGCGTTGGCGGCTAAGCCGTTGGAATTCTCCTGCAGGCCATTCACATCAACAGCGTAAACGGAGATGCCCGCCTTATTGGCCTTATCGAGAATCATTTTGAACATGTCGGTGTCGCCGGTGGTGGCCATGCCGGGGCTCATAAACAGTACAGATTTTCGGCCTGGCAAGGTGTTGAACTGGGTTATCATGGCCAGCACCGAATCGGTTTCACGCTGGCCCTCAATTCCACTGAATGCCAGGCGCTGGCCAACCAGGTCGCCGCGCTGAGCATTCGCTGCCTGGTCGACTGCCGTGGAGGCATCGCCGATTGCCCGATTGTTGAGTTCGCCGCCGGTAACCTCCATAGTTGAAGTTACTGTTCCGCCCGCGGCTGGGTTGCCGTTTACGGTTGTCTCGATGGTGGCAATGTTCGGGGCCGAGGCCAGCACCGCATCGGCCACTCGCACGAAATTGATGGTAGTCCCTATAAAGGCGTGGTTGGCGGCTTCGATCAGTGCGGCCTTGTCTCTGGTGAACTCGTGAAGGACGGTGAGGCGTGAATCCAGGTTGAAGATTGCGACCCAGGTGTCTTCCGTCATGTCGTTCTTAATGAACTCTGTGGCGGCATCGATGGCGTATTTCTTGGTGTAGGCGTCGAGGTTGTGGAACACGATGCAAACGAGATTCACTGCATGCAGCGGGTTGCCGGCGGCCTTGGCGACAGTCGCTTTCGCCGATTGGGCCTTCTCCTGCTGAAGCACGTCGTGTCCCTGAATCAGCCGGAAGCTGCGAATCTCCTGCTTTACTCCGTCCTCAAAAACCTCAACTTCATTTTGCGTAAGGTTCTTGACAATCTTCCCTTTGCTGTCGCGCACCACCAGATCGAGCACGACTTCCTGGACGGAGGTACGAATCACGGTTCCGGGTGTCTGTGGCTGTGTGTCCTGAGCCGTTCCGAGACTAGCACCGGATAGGCACATCAGGACACTAACAAAGGAAGCAACAACCTTCTGCATGCCACAATTCTATCGCCGTTGGGAAACGACTTATCCGCCAACCTACGTCGCACCCTTAGTTCGTGTCGATTACGCTGTTGTACGCTTAGGGTTTTGGGATTAAAAAGGGGCTGAAGAGGGGTATGGCCCGTTAGGAACGATGTGGAGGAACAGCGGCTAAATGAGGCTTTTGGGCCTGTTGTTGGCGGCCGGTCTCCTATGGAGTACGAGCCCGGTCGCGAGCGGCGCCACCTTTGAAGAATTGGCTGCCCAGGCGGCGGCCGCACGGGAAGCCAACAACGTTCCGCAGGCCATGGACCTGTACCGGCAAGCGCTGCAACTGAAGCCGGAATGGCCTGAGGGCTGGTGGTACCTTGGCACGTTGGCCTACGATTCCGATCAATATCCGATTGGCCGCGATGCCTTCTCTAACTTCGTCAAGCTACAAAGCCAGGATGCCCCGGGGTGGTCGTTTCTCGGCCTGTGTGAGTTTGAGACAGGTGACTACGCTCATTCCCTGGAACATATTGATCGGGGTTTGAAACTCGCAGCGGGCGGCATGGAACCCGGGATTACCAATGTGCTTCAGTTCCACGAAGCGCTGCTGCTGGTAAAACAAGGCCTGTTTGATCGAGCCTTGCCATTGTTCCTGCCCATCGTCAAGGGCGGCAGCAAAGATCCGACGCTGGCCATTGCGCTGGGCCTGGCCTCCCTTCGCCGCCCGCAGTTGCCGCAAGAGGTGCCGGCGGACGAACGGGAACTAGTTAGCGCCGCGGGGAAGGTCACCTATCTCTGGATGAATGGCGATTCTTCCAATGTGGATCCCGCTTTCCGCGCACTGGTTGGCGCGTACCCAACTGCCCGGAACGTCCACTACCTCTACGGGACGTTCCTGTTGTCAACGAATCCCGAGCAAGCGCTGGCTCAGTTCAGGATGGAGCTAGGAATCAACAAGCATAGCGCCGATGCTAACGCGATGATCTCGCTGTTGCTCATCCGCGCCGGCCGCGATGACGTAGCTTTGTCCATGGCGCAGCAGGCGGTCGAAGACGGGGAATCTACGCCTATGGCTCACTTTGTCTATGGCGTGCTTTTGACGCGACAGGGCGAACTTGCCAGAGGCATCGAACACCTGGAAAAGGCGCAGAAGCTTGATCCGAATAACCTGGAATACCACATCGCCCTGGCCGGCGCATACTCGAAGCTCGGCCGCAATGAAGAGGCGCGCCGGGAACGCCTCACCTCCATCGCGTTGGCGAAGCAGTGACCATCGTGTGTACGGGCCGGGTGTTTATTCTGGTCTACGTCGCTCTCGCGGCAGCCGCCTACGCCGAAGAGCCCGCAGCCAAGAAATTCACGTGTGCCACCTGCCATCGTCAGGAGGCGCAGAGCCAGCCTAAAACGCCTATGGGCATTGGGCTCCAACTACCCCCTGATCAGAGCGTGCTCAAGGAGCACCCCCACCTGACCTTGGCGTGGAAGGGCTACACCTATTCGATCGAGCGCAAGGGCGATCTCAGTTACTACACCGTCTCGGACGGAGTAAGTTCAATGACGCTGCCGATACGCTACGCCTTCGGGGTGTTTTCCCAGACTTATGCCCTGGAACACGAAGGCCATTTCTACGAGAGCATGGTCAGCTATTACCCGAACGCCGGAGGCCTGGCGCCAACCATGGGTGATGAACGCATACAGGCGCACAGCCTGGTAGATGCCATTGGGCGTCAAACATCCACCGACGAAATCACAAAGTGCTTCGGTTGCCACAGTTCGGATGCAGTGAAGGACGGCCAGATGCATCTTGAATCGATCAAGCCGGGTGTTGACTGCGAGCACTGCCATAGCGGCGCTAACGCCCACATGGAAGCCCTGGCGCGCGGTGATCCCAAGGTAATGCCGAAGAAGTTTACGAAGATGGCGTCCGAGGACATGTCGAACTTCTGTGGCAACTGCCACCGCACCTGGGACACGGTTGTCCGGATGCGAACTTGGGGCGAGATGAACGTCCGTTTCCAGCCCTACCGGCTCGCAATGAGCAAATGTTTTCTCGGCAACGACCGGCGGATCGGATGCACGGCCTGCCACAACCCACACGCCGACGTGGTTCGCGATGACCCCAAGCACTATGACGCGAAGTGTCTGGCCTGCCACCCAACGTCGGGCGATGGCGGCGCAAAAGCCGTTCTGGGAACGACCGATATCTCGTCGCAACCGGCTACGTCGAAATTCTGCCCGGTCGCGAGAGAAGCCTGCGTGACGTGTCATATGCCGAAGGTGGAGCTTCCGGGGAGTCTGGCCCTGTTCACGGATCACTATATTCGTGTCGCGCCCAAAGGTGAGCGCTATCCGGACTAGCGTCTCGTGGGGAGAACACCCAGCGGGCCCGGTCGGAGGAAACTTGCCATAATTGAGCTGCCTATGCGTCGAGCTTTACTGTGCGTGATTGCTTTCAGCATCGTGACGTCTTTGTTTGGTCAGACCTCGTCGAATGCCGCCGGCGAAGCGGCTGTCCGTGATGTCGTTCAGAAATACATGGATGCCCGCGATCACCGCGATGCGACAGCCCTCGCGGCCCTGTTCACAGTCGACGTTGATCAGCTTGTTTCGACTGGTGAATGGCGGAGAGGCAGGGACGAGGTTGTGAAGGGAACGCTTGGAAGTTCGCAAAGCACGGGCGGGAAGCGCAGCATCACGGTGGAATCGGTTCGATTTCTGGCGCGCGATGTCGCACTCGCTGATGGACGCTATGAACTGACTGGATTGGCGAACGGCGAGACACGCAAGATGTGGACAACGATCCTGCTGAAGCATGGTCCCGATGGCTGGCACATTGCGGCCATCAGGAATATGCTGCCGGCCCCGACAGCGCGCATCACTTTGACGCATGTGCCAGACAAGTAAGTGGCGCGAGGCGGTCGTCAATAAATCTGGCCGTGCTCCTGTTTCGATTTCAAAAGGCCGTCTTGCGCAGACAGGGCGTAAGCGGCACCGCCAGTTCCAGTCCAGGAAGCAATGTTGAACCGGCCGGGTCCGGCCTTTAAGCGATAGACTGCGACGTCCCGGTATGTAAGTGGCCGATTCGGCGTGCATTGTTCCGGCGGTCCGGGCGGCCGAAGGAAATAGGCAGCGCCCTGGCCGGTCACCCAGGCCGTCCCATCCGGCTCCATCAACACAGCCGTCTTCTCATCGATGCCAATGCCGCACGGTGCCGCCGGGCCGCCATCCGTCGAGATGCGCGCCAGAAACGCCACCAGGCGCCCCATGCGGTCGCGCACCGCGAAGTGGCTATCGGTAATCTTGCCCTCCAGGTGCGGCACGTGCAGGAAGCCGCGTCCAATCGTGACGCGTTCGTGAAACGGGTTTGCCAAGGCCTGGGGCGATTTGATGGTGTCCTTCAGCGCGGAGAAGTTGTACTCACCTAACACTGCCAGGCCGGCACTGGTTCCGCCGAGTGGTACGTCCTTCGCGATGCGCTGATTGAGTGTCTCCTGCAAGGGTGTGTTTTGCCAAAAGTTGATGTAGTCATCCTGGCTGCCACCGGAGATAAAGAGCGCCTCCGCGTGGGCGATTTTGTCAATGACGAACGGTTGCGAGGCGCCTTCTCGCGAGGTCACAATGATGGTGGCAACCGAGTTCAGGGCAGGGCAGAGCTTCTTGATATACGGGTTATAGTCGTCGCTGCCGGAGGCGCGAAGGACTAGGAAGTCTCCGCCGCCCGTGCGGTCGCACATCCACCTGAAGGCTGCATCCTGGTCCGTTCCACCGCCCATGAGCGCCACGCCAAATTTGGGCTTGGCAGATACGTCGGTAGCGCTGCCTGTCAAGAAATACTCGTACCCCGAACCTTTTGCCAACGGCTTTGATGCAACGCCGCGTTTGAAGGCAGGCGTTGGAGCCGAGAAGACGCAAATGAGCACGCCGAGGAGGATCGTCGAGAGAATGCCGGCGGATGCCGGGCCGTTCATGCGAGGGCAATCCTCTTGACCTGAATTTTGTCGTCGCTGAACTCGCCCAACTGCAACATGCCTGCGATCTCGATGTGCTCCACCTGGCAGTTGAGGAAGCTACTGTCTTTGTCCGGCTTCGAGAGCGCAATGGGGAGCATGCCGACTTCCTTGCGCTTCGCGTCAATGACCTGTAGGCCGGTTTTGTCGAGCGCCACAGGATCGGTCCCGAAATACATCACCTTGTTCTCCCAGATGTATTTCGCGGACTTCGACCCGGGCCCGCCGTGATACGCGGCCTTAACGCCATCGACAATCTGGAGGACTGCTTTCTGACGGATCACGGGCAGGCTGACGACGGATGGGATAAAGATGCCGCATGCATTCAGCGTCGGTGTCAGGTGGCTGCGGTTCACGTTGTTCACCATACCGTGCGACATGTTTTTCAGAGTGATGGTAACGCCGGCAGATTGATGATGCTTCAATACCGGCAGATTGATGAGCTTGTTCACCTGGCTGGTAACGATTTTCGCGACATAGGATCGCCGCACATGAGCATCGGACGGGTTATCGCCGGGCTTGATCAAAGCCATTTCCATGAAGTGGTTTTCGTCGTATCCGCCCATATCGAGTTGGACTTCATCATACGTTGGGGAAGGCGCATCAAATCGCACACCCGACGGAAGCCATTTGTCGATGCCCGCCTCAAGGATCTCGTCGTGGTAGCGGCTGAAGACTAGTACCTCACGATTGGAAACGCCGGCCGCATTGAGTCCCGCCAGAATGGAGTGCAGTACCGAAGCGTCAGAGCACAGTTTGGCTCCGCCTACCGGGCTGACCTTGATGCCGACGACATCGCCCTTTTCAAACATGACGCGCCATGCATCCTGCCACGCCGGTGCGCCGGTAAGCTCGGTCATTCCTCGCTCGACCATCCGACGAACCACTTGCGGCTGATAGGCTCCCGAGACAATGCAGCCGGGATGTTCGACGGCAATCACGCGACCGGGATAGGGACCGGGAATGCCCAGTTTCTGCGCGGCACCCTTCGCCGGCTGTGCCACGGCTGAGGCAGCTGCCAGAAAGGCGGTTTCCAGGAAGCTCCGACGGCTTGTATGCATTTCGAGTCCTCCTCGATAGCCGCGGCGCTCGTCGAAAGCCGGGCTGAACTCATCTTAGTGCGCCCAAATCGAGAGTCTCAGATGCTCAATCAGAAGCCCTATATGGCCGCGGATACGGCTGCGGATGAAACTTGCTCAGAACCGCTCGCCGGCTAATCCCCGCCGCTGCCGATGAATATGGCGAAGTGTGACAACTCGTATACTGCTACGACGAACGCGATGGCGATAGCGAGCCATATGACGGTTCGTTTCAAGTAGTTGGGCCGAAGCATCCCACAGGAGGGACACACGGTCGTCCAGATGGCGAATCGGGCACCACAGTCCTTACAACGCATCGACGCTAAGGCTGCTCAGCCCTTCCCCTACCCCGCGATTCAGAACCATTTATTCTAATCGACCATCCAAGTCAGTTCTATGTTAGCTCGACACCCAACGGGCAGCCATTTGCAATGCCGCTGCCACTTCCAAGACGGTAGCGCCGGACTACGTCAAGCTGCTGTCATTCCCGCCGGCTTTCGACGAACAGAACCTCGAATCGATCTCGCAACACCTTGCTGTCGCGGTCATGCACCGCATTCCTGACACGAGAAACGATGTCGGGGTTGTGCCGATGCAGCGCCAACGCTTCCAGGCTACCCTCAGCATCCGTTGTCAGGGATTCCTGGAGTAGGCCGATAAGGAACTCGACCGCGCCCTCCTCACGCGACGTTGCGATTCCGGAAAGAATTGCGCGGCGAAAGGTCTCTTGGTGAGCCTCCGGTAAGGCCTTCTTCAGAATCTCCAGAGCGCCTGGCACATGACTCGCGCCCAGCGCCAGCGCGGCTTCTTCGCGAATGCCATCCAGCGCTTCCCGCAGGAATGACTCTGCGAACGGGAGCGCGAGTGCTCCCTCCAGCCTAAGAACCGACTCAATCGCTTGCCCGGTAACCTGCGGCTCTTCGTCTCCCATGCGAGCCTTCAGCCGCAGCAGCAGTTCGCACTCCTCGCCGCCCATTTGTTCGAGTGCCCGGACCGCGTCACACCGTACCGGATGCGCGGCGTCGGTCAGAGCGCCGACCAGCCGTCGCAGCACGTCGGACCTGGGCAGATCGTTCGCCTGTACCAGCGCGAGCACGCAGATCCCGCGCAACGTCACTGCTGTGTCGACTCTTCCGCCCCAGACTGGCTCTAGCTGAACGTGCATCGAGCCCCGCAAGAATGGCTCCGCGCAAGAGTAATTCATCTCTACCAGCGCTTTGGCGATCTCGTTCTTACCGGCGCACTGCGGATCGCGGTCGGGCTTGATCAACAGCACCTCAAACGCCTTTAACAGATCTGGGATGAGCTCCGTGATCTGGCGCACGGCGGCGATCCGTGACGCTTTTGCGATGATCACGTTGACGCGGTCTGCCAGCGCCTTTCGCAAGCTTGTTATCGCGAACTGGGCCGGTGCCTCTTTGAGCCCATCCAGCAGCCTCAGTTGCTCTTCGATCTTCCGGTTCGCCATGCCACTGTTCCATGGTTGCGCACTCCGAACCGTGGAATAGCGGGTGGCCTACAGGATAGAAAACAGCGGTGGAGCCGGCCGCTCCGTCACGTCGATTCGACAGCCGGCGCGCGAAGCTTGCCCAATCTTCGCCGGGATGATTTCGCATCGGCTTTCGATGCGGTTTCTCGCATATCAAAGCGGGCGGGGATTGTCACGGCTGATCCGAGCCGATCCTCAATAACTGCGCCTTCGGCGATCATTTCTGCCAGCCAACGCCGCCCTGCATCATCCAACCCGTCCAGTTTCTTTGAATCGATGACCAGACGACGACCAATGACTGATGATCGCGCGGTGCGCCAGCATCCAGCGAGTTCGGGCAGATCTGCCTCGGAAAGGGTCCCAAGCAGTTGTATGCGGAAGCATGTCACACCGTCATGCAAATAATATTTCAAAGCAGACACAGAAATTGTCACCTTTGACTTCAAGCGTGATCCCAGTCTACCTGGATACGCGAGTCTCCGCCACACAGGGCGCCACGCCATAGTAGACTCGGCGCGACTGCGAACTGTTCCATGTTTCTCAAAAAGGCAAAAATCGTGCCCATGCCCCTCTGACGACAATTCTCCAGAAAAGACTCATTCTTATAACTCTCTGAGCCGCTTTTTTTCCTGGGGGACGCCCAAAGAACACCGCCGCTTTACAATTCGACAGAGTTGTTATCCCGGCATCTGGCGTCAACAACAATAAGGTCAGTTGTAAACTGAAAGGTGTGCTTAGCGCCCGAAGTCGGTGACGCCAAGTTGAATGTATTCCCAGTTGTCCCGCCGCGGGCCAACTGACCACGCCTCAGGGGTTTCGCCAGTTATCATTGAGTGCCCGACAGGGTCTTTATCACTCAGAGCCAGGATGATTAGAATTAAACGCTCCTACAGCAGTCTCACTCTACTAGTCCTCTGCCTTTTGGCGGAGAGCTTAGCTTCGCCCGCCCGGGCGCAACAAGCCGCGCTCCCGACTCCGCCGTCGGCGCCGGCCACTAGCGAAGCGAACAAAGATCCGGTAGACAAGTCGAAAGACGCCGACAAAGACAAACCGTTGAGCGCGGACGAGGTCATCAAGGAGTCCATGAAAGGCAACGGCGGGAATGTCTTCGGCGTTTTGCCGAACTACCGAACCACGAACGTTGACCAGCCACTTGTACCATTGAAGCCCAAAGAGAAGATGCTGATCGGTTTCAAAGACTCTTTTGCTCCGACGATCTACTTCGTCACCGCTGTATTTGCCGGGCTCGGCCAAGCGGAAAATCTGCATCCCCAGTTCGGCCAAGGGTTTGAGGGTTACGCCAAGCGTTACGGGACCTCGTACGCCGATCAAGCCATCGGCAACATGATGACTGAAAGCATATTCCCCACCATCCTGCGCCAGGATCCACGCTACTTTCGAAGGGGGACCGGATCCGTCATGTCGCGAACAGGTTGGGCGGTGAAGCAAATCATTGTCACCAGGACCGATGCCGGCCGCCATGTTTTCAACGCATCCGAACTGGTCGGCAACGCTGTTGGCGCCACCATTTCAATGTCCTATTACGGGGATTACCGAACCGGTCATCAGGTCTTCCAGCAGTACTATACGTCGGTCGCGACCGACACATTCTCAGATGTCTTGAAGGAATTCTGGCCCGACATCAAGCGAAAGATCACCAAGCCAAAACACGAACCGAATCTCGCCGGTCCAGTCCCCGCCAAGCCTTCTTCCTAAATTTCGATCGGCAATGGCATGATTGTCGTTGATCGGTTTAGAATATAAGGGAGTTCCGCACCTTTCCCATGATCGAAGTTCTCGAAGAACCATGGCGTACCATGGTCGCTCACGCCGAATCAACTTACCCGAACGAGTGCTGCGGAGCCATGCTCGGCCAAAACCGGAACGGTGGGAAAGTGGTCACGGAAGCGGTCCCGCTGACGAACAGCTTTGCGGGGGCCCAAGGCGACCGGTATCAGATCAAGCCCGAAGACCTGCTCGCGGCCGACCGCGCCGCCCGGGACCGGGGCCTGGATGTGATCGGCATCTTCCACTCCCACCCCGATTGCGATGCCTACTTTTCCGAGACGGACTTGCAGAACTCCTGTCCCTGGTTCTCCTTCGTGGTGCTGTCGGTCCAAGGTGGACGATTCCACCACGCAAATAGTTTTCTACCAGACATCGATCAAAGCCGGGCCGAAACCGAAGAACTGATCTGGAAGAAATCGTAACGAGTTTATGGCAAAAATACTGATACCGACGGCGCTCCGCCAGTTCACGGCGCAGCAAGACAGCGTAGAAGCTTCCGGCGTGACTGTTGCGGAAGCTCTGGCCCACCTCACGGGGCAGTACCCCGATCTCAAGAAAAACCTTTTCAACGATCAAGGCAAACTGCGGAGCTTCGTCAACATCTACGTTGACGACGAGGATATCCGTTACCTCGATAAAGAGGCCACGGCACTCGTGGGCGGCGAAACCATCTCGATCGTTCCCAGCATTGCCGGTGGTTCGGTTGGCGTAGCCGAAGTTGGCCCCGCCACGCTTTCGAACGAGGAAATCGCCCGTTACAGCCGGCACCTGATTCTTCCCGAAGTTGGGATGGAGGGCCAGCTGAAGCTGAAGGCCGCCAAGGTCGCGCTGATCGGGGCGGGCGGCTTAGGCGCGCCGCTAGGGCTGTACCTGGCAGCAGCCGGTGTCGGGCGAATCGGCCTGGTGGATTTTGATGTCGTAGACGCCTCGAACCTGCAGCGCCAGGTTATTCACGGCACTAAGGATATTGGCCGGAAGAAGCTTGACTCGGCCGCCGATCGGATGCTGGATATCAATCCAAACCTGCATATCGATAAGTTCGACACAGGCCTCACGAGCGCGAATGCGCTCGACATCCTCAAGGATTACGACGTGGTTGTCGACGGTACTGACAATTTCCCAACGCGCTACCTGGTCAACGATGCCTGCGTACTGCTTAAGAAACCGAATGTGTATGGCTCTATTTTTCGGTTTGAAGGCCAGGCCACAGTGTTTGCTTACGAAGATGGGCCATGCTATCGCTGCCTGTATCCGGAACCACCACCTCCCGGGCTTGTGCCGAGCTGCGCTGAAGGCGGCGTATTGGGCATCCTGCCTGGGCTGATCGGTGTGGTGCAGGCAACCGAAACCGTCAAGATCATCCTCGGCAAAGGGGAAACGCTGAAGAATCGCCTGCTGCTCTACGATGCTCTGAATATGCGGTTTCGCGAGCTGAAGCTTCGCCGGGACCGAAGCTGCCCCGCCTGCGGCGATAACCCCACCATTACGAAGCTCATCGACTATCAGGAATTCTGCGGTTTGAAGCAGCCTGCGACTGCTCCCACGCCCGCTACCGAAGGCCTGATTACACCGACCGAGGTGAAGGCCAAGCTGGATCGCGGCGATCAATTCAGGTTGATCGACGTTCGCGAGCCCCACGAATTTCAGATCTGCCGGATTCCCGGCTCGACGCTCATACCACTCGGGGACCTCGCGAAGCGCATGAGCGAACTCGATCCGAACGCCGAAATCGTCGCTCACTGCAAATCCGGCGCCCGGAGTCAGAAGGCGGTCGACTTCCTGAAGCAAAACGGCTTCAAGAATGTCCGAAACATGACGGGTGGGATTCTGGCCTGGAGCGACAAAGTGGACCCGACGGTTGCGAAGTATTAGGGGTGGGTCGGTTTTGGACGCGCTGCGCTAAATTCAGTAACAAGGCTGAGGAATGGCAGGCAATGGGAAGGGCCGCAAGTTTTGCGGTGCAAGTCGATCTGAAAAGGCCCGGCGCCGTCTTACAGGATTCCCGGGACGGCCTGATTTCAGAATCGCGTCGCAACGAAAAGGGTATCCCGCTTGAAAAGATCAAAGCGGAGCTCATAAAACGCGGTCGGTTGCGTGGATAAGCATTCCATCGATCACCTGCCGTTTTCTGCTGACCTCGCATAATAAGTGTGTGCCCACCGGAGCGGAAGTCCTTCTTCACACCCTGATCGCCAACGGTATCGACACCTGCTTCATGAATCCCGGCACGTCGGAGATGCACTTTGTCGCCGCGCTCGATCGCGTCCCGGCGATGCGCGGTATTCTCTGCCTGTTCGAAGGCGTCTGTTCGGGAGCGGCAGACGGCTACGCCCGCGCCAAAGGCACGCCCGCCGCGACTCTGTTGCATCTGGGACCCGGCCTGGCGAATGGTTTGGCCAATTTCCACAACGCCCGCAAGGCTCGTGTGCCGGTAGTCAGTATCGTCGGCGAGCATTCAACAGCTCACCTCCGCTACGACGCACCGCTGTCGGCGAACATCGAAAACTTCGCACGCACCGTCTCCGATCGTGTCCGCGTGGCCAAGAATGGATACGAACTAGGCGCCGACATGTCCGCCACGATCGCCGATGCCACTGAGCCGCCCGGCCAGGTCGCAATGCTCATTGTGCCCGCGGATCTTTCGTGGTCGCCCGCCGATGGCTGCGGCGCTGTCATAGAGCCCCCGCTGCGGCGCATGCCGTCGAGCGCGGCTATTAATCGTGCGGCGGAACTCGTCCGAAGGCCGGGAACTGCACTCCTGCTCGGCGGAAGCGCATTGGCGCCGAAAGCCCTGGATGCCGCCGCCCGACTCGCAGCAGCAACGGGCGTAAGGATCCACATTGCCAGGAATGTGCCCAAGATCTGGTCCGGCCGCGGACGCTTTCGGCCAACTCAGGTGCCTTACTTCCCTGAGCCCGCCTTGGCGTTGCTCGCTGATATTCAGAACCTGATTCTGGTTGAGGCTAAGACGCCGGTTTCATTCTTTGGCTACCCGAATACGCCGGGCTGCCTGGTGCCGGATTCATGCCACGTATCGATGCTGGCCGGAGTCGATGAAGATGGCGCCGGCGCACTCGAGGCTCTCGCGGAAGGCTGCGCTCCGGTGATTCAGGCGGTTGGCCCACTGCCGTCGCCGCCTGAGCAAGGGCCTCTGACGCTCGACGCCATCGGCAGCGTGATCGCCGCCTATCTGCCGGAAGATGCGCTGATTTCGGAAGAGATGGTTTCGTCCTCCGGACCTGTGCTGGCTCACCTCGCGAACGCTGCGCCGCACGAATGGATGCCCGTGACAGGAGGAGCCATCGGGCAAGGGCTTCCCGTCGCAGTTGGAGCAGCGGTCGCCTGTCCCGATCGCAAAGTGATTGCGCTCGAAGCTGATGGCAGCGGGATGTATACGCTGCAAGCCCTGTGGACCATGGCTCGCGAGAAGCTGGATGTCTTGACCGTGATCTTCGCCAACCGGCGTTATCGCATCCTCGACATCGAGATGCAGCGCACCGGCGCTAACGGTTTCGGCCCGGAGGCCGGCAAGCTGATCGACATTGGCGCACCGGATCTCAATTGGGTAAGCCTCGCGGCTGGAATGGGCGTCGAAGCGACCCGCTCAACGTCGGCCCCCGAGTTCGCGGCGCAATTCCGCGACGCTGTTCGCGAAAAAGGCCCGCGCCTTATCGAGGCGATCATCGCGTAGCCTGTCCCGCTTAGTTCTCAACTTCCGCAAAATGATTCACGGGTCCGTTTCCGCCTCCGAGTCCCGGCGCTGACTCAATCGCCGCCTGCACGAATCGCTTGGCTCGCGCCACAGCATCTTCGAGCGAGAGCGACTGCGCCAAGCCGGCTGTGATGGCAGCGGAGTATGTACAGCCTGTCCCATGTGTGTGCCTCGAGGCGACGCGTTCGCCAGCGTAGCGCCGCACGCCAGTCTCGCTGTACAGCAGGTCCATCGGAACGCCTTCCAGGTGGCCTCCCTTGATGAGCACCGCACGAGGGCCGAGACTGGAAATTCGCTTCGCGGCCTCCTCCATATCAAACTCGCCGCGAATGCTCATCCCGCTCAATGCCTCAGCTTCGGGAATGTTCGGCGTGACCAAAAGACAATGCGGCAGCAACTTCTTCGCCAAAGACTCTTCGGCTTCAGCCGAGATGAGGCGCGATCCGTGTTTGCTGATCATCACGGGGTCGACTACTAACGGAAACGGGAAGTCCGCCGCCATCGCCGCCACCGCTTCCACAACCGCCGCACTGCCCAGAGCGCCGGTCTTGGCTGCCTGCGGTGGTATATCGGTGAGCACGGCGGTGATCTGTTCCTCGACGAGGTACGACGGCATGACCTCCACTCGGGATACGGCACGAGTGTTCTGCACCGTCACCAGCGTCACCACCGCTTCGCCGTAGACGCCGAACTGATGGAACGTTTTCAGGTCTGCTTGGAGGCCGGCTCCGCCGCTCGGATCGGAACCAGCGATCGTCAACGCGATAGCCAGCATGCTTCAAAGGTAACGTGTGCCAGGGATGTGGCAGGTGGGAAGCAAGACGTTCTAATTAAACGTCACGTGCTGTGTCGCCGAGATCCCCACGGTATTCGTGATGGTCACGTCCACTGAGCCAACCGTCGTTACATCCCCGTTCACCGGGAAGTTCGCTTGCAGTTGAAAAGCTCCGCCGTAGCTGTTCCGATTGAAGAAGTAATCATGGAACGGCTGTGTCTCATCAGCGACGACTGCGCCCTGGCTCATCGCGGCTCCGTTTGTACCGTAAAACGTAAACGACAGCCTGCCCGCGCTGTACGTGTTGTCATAGCCGCTTAGCGTAACCACTAAGGACGGCGCCTGGCGGACGCCGTTTACGGATGTCACAGAGATCGGCGCCGGGAGAATGTCGATTGTCTGCACAACCGGATCCTGCCCGGAGAAGGTCAGAGTGAAGGTCAGTTTGCCGGCCGTGGTGCCGGTCTGAAAAGCGAACTGTGACTGGCCGTTATAGAAGGCAGTCTGTGAGCCCACGTTGACCTGCACGCTCAAATTTCGGCCACCTGTAGCCACGAACATGACGGCCGGATCGTCCGTGACGCCTGTCACCGACGGAGTGAACGCAACGGTCAATGTGCCCGCCGCGCTGATCTGCGATGCGCTGGCCAGACTGACCGCGACATGATCCTGCTGTTGGCTGGTGAAGGTGGATACGTCGAACTGCAGCGAGGCTGCCGGTAGCGGCGGAGCCGTCCCGACTCCCGTCAAATTCACCGGTTGCGTGCCAATGCTGAGAAGGCCCGTGAAAGGCGTCGGGGCGTTCGGCTGGAACTGGACCCTGAAGCTGAATAAACCTCCCGCACCGATCACGAGCGGTGAAGGAATCGCGCTGGTCAGCGTGAACACCCCAGCGGATACGGTAATTGGCGGCGCCGTGATCGGTTGCGCCGAACTGTTCGTCAGCGTGAATGCGACCGTGCTGCTGGTTCCCTCTTCAATGCGGCCGAAGGAAACCGAGCCGCCGGACTGGACGATTTGCATGCTTCCATTCGCGGCCAGGTAGCTCAACGTTAGGCTGCCCGGGACGCCGCCACCACCAATGATCGACGCCAATCCGGTTCCATGAAAAGTGGAAACGCTTATAACTTGTCCGGAAGCTGTGTTCACCGGACAGCCGCTGGCGGCAGGGTTGCCCGCGTAACTCATGGAAAGATCTTCCGAGGCCGGCCCGATTGCCGTCGGAGCAAAAACCGCCGTGACATCCTCCGAGCCTCCTGGCGCCAGGCACTTGTCCAGGTAATCGCCGGTGATCTGAAACGGGGTCGGCTGGCTAAAGAAAATCGATTGCACCAAGTACGCGGTTGACGTGCCGGTGTTCTTGAAACGCAGGACAACGGAATTCGTGTTCCCTTCGGCCGTATCGGGAAACGAGTAGTTTCCCGGGAGCAGCTCGCCGTCAGTCGACGAACCCGGCGAATGGACATAGACCGTTATGTCCTGTGCGGTTAAGGTTCCGGCCCATAGTGCCGCGCCCAGTGCGAAGGAAAGCCTGCCAAAACGGGACAGGTTCATTGCGTTACCCTCACAGGCGAGCTCTCAACTTGACGTGGCATGATCCGAGGCACCCTGACAGGCGCTGCCGGTAGTTCGGAGACCTGGAGAGGCGCTTCACCCTGGGCTTCGCCGTCGAGGTGGAGCAGCCAGTGAGATCCCGGCGAGCCGGAGTCGGTTGCGAAGGCGTGCACCCACTCGTCTGAAATGGCTTCAAACCGAATGGCGCCATTCTTGATCCCTAACAGCTGCTGGCGTCCATCGGGAAGGTGGACCAGCAGCCCGTCGGCCCCGGGGAGCAGCAGGAAACCATTTTGCTGGTAGGCGGCCTTGTGGGCGCCTAACACAACTGAGGTTTTCGTAACTTGCCCGGTCGCCAGCGACACGGTCAAAAGCTCGACGCCGCCATCATCCATCGCGACCATCAGATCGGCGAAGCCCGGCGGACCGGGTGCCAGTGAGACCACGTTGCCCGGCAAGGGTGTGACCTGGACCTGATGTGCCCTTCCGCCGGACCAGATCAGCAGAAGCTGGCTCGACGGCAGCCATGCTAACGATCCCGTCTGACCAGCGGTGCTAACCGAACCGACCGCCAGCAATGGGCTTGGCTCGTCAGTCGCGTAAGCGCCAATTAGGGTGCCATCCACGGCGAGGTACTCGATTTGGGCTGCCCTCGACACTAAGCCCACGGTGCTCGAGAAAGCCGCCGCATTCACTCCCCGGCCCAGCATTGCGCCATACACCAGGTTCGCCGGCAGGCCGTACACCGCCCGCAGCGACCCGTCCGTACAATGGACGACTCCCACTAGCGGGGCAGTCGGTTGTGCCTTTAAACAGGCCGCAGTCAGAGCCAACGCGATTAGGATGGATTTCCGATTCATGAGTTTCACTTGGTTTCTGTTCTAGGGACATCGATGTGTTACCTCAGGGGTGGCCAATGCTGATTGACGGGGCGCCAATGGTTGTGCCTGCAGGCGGGGGAGTCGCGCTGGAGGACGACTTACTGCCGCCCATCGCGAACGCAACACCGGCAGCCGCCCCGGCGGCGGCAAGTCCAAGCAGAACCCATTTGGTTTTGCCGGAGGAACCGTGCCCCGGCGGTGCGCCTGAGATTGTGACCGCCGGCGGCTCCTTAGCTTTGGCCTCTGCCGCCGTAGGGATTGGCGTTATCGATGCACGCGCAATCGGATCCGGCCTAGCCTTCTCCGGCTGGGTCAGAATTGTAACCTGACTGCTCACGGGCGCTTTTGCCGGCGGTTGCGGAATTGCGGCCTTTGCCGCCGTAGCCGGCTCTGTGGAAGCGGCCACCGCCGGAGGAACGGGTGTTGGAGAAGCGGTAATTGTGGCATGCGCCGCCGCAGCAACAGGGACGGTGGCCGAAGTCGGCGCTGCAGCAACAGCGACTGGGGCCGCCGCTCTCGCCGCGCCCCGTGTGATCAACTGCTGTTGCGCCAGGATGCCCGCATGCGCCGCGCCCTTGACGGCCGTGATCCGAATGGACACCGTGCCCGCGCTACCGCCCCACCGGATACCTGGAGCCGCAGCCTGTCCCTGTTCCGTGGTGTAGACCACCGCCGAGCGATTGCCATCGGGGAAGAGCCCGGTTGCGCCTTCCTCCGGTAGCCGAAATGTGACCGCCACTCCCGAGACCGGTGTCCCCGCCTCGTCGGTGACTTCAACCGCGAGTTTCCTCGCTTGTAGCGATTCCGTTTCGTAGGCGGCGTTGTCGCCAACCACGATTCGCATTTGGATTTGGAGGGGCCGGGCCGGCTAGGCTCTGCAGAGGGGGCCAACGAACAGCGTCAGGATCAGACCGAGAGAGGTGACTCGAGAAATCTTTGGCATGCGGCCTCAAAGCCGCATTTGGAATTACAGCACCTGAACGATGACCGCCGTTATATTGTCGGGGCCCCCGTGTTCTCTCGCGGCTTCGATGAGGTAGTGGCACTTCTGGGGCAAAGATTTCTCAGAATTGAGCGTTTCCTGCAAAGTTTTTTCGTCCAGGACTCCGTGCAGGCCGTCGGAGCAGAGCAGGATCTGGTCTCCGGTTCGAACTGGAACGACCTTGGTGAAAACCCGCAGTTCCGGCGCCGCCCCCACGGCCATGGTCAAAACATGGCGCATCGGGTGACGCCGCAAGGCCTCTTCGCCGAGGCCCAGCCGCGCGCCGACTTCCGCGACCCACGTCTGATCCTGCGTCAAAAGCGAGAAACTACCATTCGAGAGGAGGTAGATCCGGCTGTCGCCAACGCTGGCTACTTGAAGCTTGCTGCTGTTTATGGCCCGTGCGGCCACCAGGGTTGTGCCCATGCCATCCAGTTGCGGACTCGCCACCGCTGCTTGCCGGACGGCTGTATTGGCCTCGGCAAATCCCTGTTGAATCGCGTCTATTCCGTCTTTATCGGTGTGGTTCAGCAGGAATTCGTAAAGCGTTTCGGCGCTTAGACGTGACGCATATTCGCCGGCATTTGCTCCGCCCATACCGTCCGCGACAATAAATATCCCGTGCTGGCTGTCATGAATGAGGAAGTCCTCATTGTTCGACCTCACACAACCGGCATCGGATAGTCCAAAAGCCTCAAGCATAAAGGCACTCCGATTATATACGCGGTTTCATCACTGTTTCGATGGCTGAAGCATGGCCTTTAGCTCTTTGAATGTAGTTTCGTCAAAATGCTCCTTAAGCCGCTCCACCCCAGGCGGCCGGCCGTTCGCCGCGGCGTACGGCTCCCGCTGCTCTGCGCGCGCTAGCAGGCTATTGGCTTCGCGGTCCTCCGGGACACTCTCGACGGCGGTCTTCAAGCGGTCCGTCGCTTCGTCATACCTCCCTGCCTTATAAAGCGCGAGGCCCAGGTTGAAGGAGTAGGTCTCATCTGCCCGGTCGGCATCGGCCGCCCGCCGGAAATCCTCGATCGCCGCAGGTTGGTTCATGCGGTTCTCGGCGGCGCCCAGATTGTTGTAGACCTCACTCAAGGGAATCGTCTGTGAGACTTCCTTGAAGTAGTTCGCAGCCGTCCGGTAATCTGCCGCGCCGTACGAGGCCAGACCTAGCTTGAAGCGAGCCTCCAGGTAACTGGGGTGGCCGGCGGGAACCCGCAAGAGCCAGTCGGATGCCTGCCGGTAGTCCTTGCGCTGCAAATACAGCTTTCCCAGCTCGAAAGCCGGGCTGGCATAGGCGCGGTTCAAGGCTGATGCCTGCTCGAACCACTTGATCTTCTGATCAGTACTCGTTGAAATCAGGCCCCGGATATAGCTCTCTTTTGCATCCAGGCGAATCAATTTGTCAGGTGTTGTGAATTGCTCCATCTTGTAGCCACCCTCCGGCATCAGCGTCGAGGCGTACATGAACGAAAGATGCTCTTCCATTCGCGATAGCTCCGCGAGGTTTCCGGATTCGGAAGCTACCGGGCCTTCTCGAAATTTACGTAAATCGATTAGGTGAGATGTAACAGCGATGTCACTTTTGCGTAACTTCGTCTCCCCTGCTGTTAAGTGAATGTCATAATCGCCGTAGATGACATAGTCCGCTCCCAGGGTTTGGCCCAACTTGATGATTGTCGCCTTGGTGAATCGCGCATCGGCCCGAAGCGTCAAGCGATGGAATCCCTCCAAAAGCGTGGCGCGGTCCAGAACAATCTGTCCCCTGCTACCCAATTCCGTATACAGCGTTTCCGCGATGCTCGTTCCAATCCAGTTCAGGTCGTCGTAAGACGAGCTGTTCTGGAATGGCAGGATCAATAGCGTCGCCGCTCCAGCCTGTAGTGAAGCCAGGCTCGCTAGGAGCAAGAAAAGAGGGAGACGCCGGAACCGCACGTCTCCCATCCTAACAGGGGTGAGCCGGCACGAAGATTAGGGCACGGTGGCCTCCGGCTAACACGCCGATCAACCAACTGCCAACAGGTTAGAATGCCAACAGCGCTCTCTACAGCCCAATACACCAGCACTGAACCGCGCGCGTAAGCAACCGGCTTTTTGGCCTTTTTCAGCAGCGTCCAACGGCTGCGTGGCGAATCAGGCTCTGCCTAGTTGCCCCCGCGAGCATTGTTGTCGGTTGTCAGAATCACCTTGGTGGTTGTCCCGCCCAGCCGGATCTCGGTCACTTCATCCTTGTCGTTGTAAAGAACGGAGGTGCCGGAGAACTTCTTTGCGTTGGTCTCGGTGCGAGCCGCGGCTTCCGTGACATCCTTCTTGTTTTTCAGGACCACGGCATTGTCCTTTACTTCCAGACGATACTCGCCCGGCTTTAGGGTCTTGCCATTCAATTTGCTGTCTTGATACAGCGTGACGTTATAGGTCGCAGCGCTTGCGATCGCTAAAGCTACCGTCGTGAAAGAAAGAATCAATTTCTTGAACATATCTACGCTCCTTGCAATCGGGGGCCCGATTGTTCGGGAACTTCGGGAACGCACGTGGGCCCGCCTAGTACTATGTTACGTCAGTACTTAGAAATTGTCCCTTAAAATAAATAAGAAAAAGATACCTACTAAGTACTAGAAAGCCTGTTCGGAATCGGACGATTCGGTCCCGCAAGCGGTCGCTTTACCGGGTCGAAAATGAGCCTTATTTTGAATCGTTAAACGCGCAATCGCCTAAGGAAATATCCGGGTGTCTCGCAAAAACAGGATTGCCTTGTTTTGTATCGTGACGTCGTCACCAAACCCGCTCAGCCAGTGGACATCGGCTTCCCTTCGAAACCAGGTCAACTGGCGCTTGGCATACTGCCGTGTCTTGAGTTGACACTCCTCCAAGGCAGAGATCCGGCTTGCCCCTTCGGCGAGCACCATGACCGCTTGCTTGTATCCGAGTGATTGCAACGCCTTGGAATCGGCCGGATAGCCGGCAGCCAGGAGCGAGCTCGCTTCTTCAATCAATCCGTGCTCAAACATGTAAATGCAACGCTTGTTTAACCTGTCATTGAGCAGCGGTCGAGGGGGATTTAACCCGAGTTTAACGACGCGAACCCCTGTCAATGCATCCCTCGGCCGTTCCTGTAACGCCGAGGCGGCCTCCCCGCTCAGGACGATCATTTCCAGTGCCCGAATCAGCTTTTGGCGGTCGTTGGAGTGAATCCGGGCCGCGGCCAAGGGGTCCTTGGCTGCCACCAGCCTGTGCAGCGCCTGAGGGCGCTTGGCGGCGATTCTCTCCAGCCGTTCCCGGAGAGCCTCGTTCCGCTGCGGTGCCGCGGATAAACCTTCCAGGAGGGCCCGAAGATAAAACCCTGTCCCACCCACCACAATCGGCAGCTTTCCCCGCGCTTGAACCGACGCGATCGCCTGGCGCGCTAACCGCTGAAAATCGCCCGCTGTGAAGTGTTCATCCACGGCGGCAACATCGATTAAGTGGTGTGGGATACCGTGGCGTTCGGAAATCGGCGTCTTGGCGGATCCCGCATCCAACTGGCGGTAAACCTGAACTGAATCGCAGTTGACGATTTCGCCGCCCAACTCTTCCGCAAGTTTCAGGCCCAAATGACTCTTGCCGGAGCCCGTCGGACCCACAATGACAAGCAGATTTGCCGGGGCTGCCAGACGCTCGCTCAAGGCTTCATCCCATTCGAGTTTAAGTCACGCATAAGGCGGCACTTCCGCGGTTAAAGGGAGAACGCAAAGAAACCCTAAGGCCACCTGCCGCATCCGACTATCAGAGATATACTGAAATAACAGCGACATTGATGCTGTAACGCCACCACGTAAAGCGGTCTGAATGCCCCATCCCTATCTTCGTTTGCTCAGCAGTATTCTTCTCACCGGATCGCTTGCCGCGACGGTGAATCTGGCTTGGGGCTACCAGCAGCCTTCCGCCAACGCCGCCGGCGAATCCGCTGTTATCAAGCAGGGACCGTCTGCGAAGGCAAGCGCCTACTATCATTACTCGCTGGGCCATATGTACGAAGAGATGGCCGAGGCATTGGGCAACAAGGCCGACTACCTCAACAAAGCCATCGACAACTACCGCTTGGCGATGCAGGAAGATCCTTCGGCAACCTTTCTGGTGGAGGACATCGCGGAGTTGTACCGTGCCAGCGGCCGCATCCGCGAAGCGGTTCTTGAGGCCGAACAGGCCATCAAGACGAATCCGGATGACTTGAACGCCCGGCGGGTATTGGCCCGCATCTACACTCAGCAAATTGGCGACAGTTCGGCCAGCCGAATCGACGAAGGCATGGTGAAACGCGCCATCGAGCAATACAAGTTCATCGCCGACAAAGATCCGAAAGACGTCGATAGCCTGGTAATGCTGGGCCGTTTGTACAAGGTCTCACAAGACTCGAATGCCTCCGAAGCAGCCTTCAAGAAAGCCTTGGCGGCCGATCCCGACAACGAAGACGCGTTAACCGGCCTCGCGATGGTCTATTCCGACTTGGGCGATTCTAAACGCGCCACGGAGCTGTTGGAAAAGCTTTCCGCCAAGAACCCCAGTCCTCGGGCTTTGATCGCGCTTGCTTCTTCCTACGAGCAGATTCACGAATACGCGCTGGCTGCGGGCGCTTATAGGCGGGCCTTGGCCCTCGATCCCTCGCGCGCCGAAATCAAGCAGGCTCTCGCGCAGGACTTGGCCATTTCGGAACAGTTTGATGAGGCATTGAAGCTGTACCAGGAACTTGCCACGGAAAACCCCCGCGATCCGCAAGCTCAGCTGCGCATGTCGCAAATCTACCGACAGCAGCGGAAATACGATCTGGCACGCCAGACCCTCGACAAAGCCAGCGAGCTGGCACCGGACGACCTGGAAATCAAGTTGAATGAATCGCTCTTGCTGGAAGACGAAGGCAAGCTGTCTGAGGCTATCGTTACGCTGAAGCAGATCATCGACGCAACCGCAAAAAAGAGCTACAGCAAGGCCGAACGCGACTATCGGGCGGGCATGCTGGAGCGATTGGGAACTCTCTACCGCAATCTGGAGCAGTACGATCAGGCTGCCGATGCGTTTCGTCAGATTGAGGTTCTCGATCCCGATGTTGCGTCGCGCGCCGAGGCCCAGATAATCGATACCTATCGATTGGGTAAGGACTTTACCAAGGCTCAGCAACTCTCTGATGCAGCCGCCAAGAAGTATCCGAATGACCGGACTCTGCTCGCGGTACGCGCCTCACTGCTGGCCGACCTAGGGAAATCGGATGAAGCGGCCGCCGAACTCAAGAAGACGCTGGGCGGCAAGGATGACCGCGAAACCTACCTAACCTTGGCCCAGGTCTATGACAAGGCCCACAACTACGCCGAGATGGCTAAAGCTCTCGATGCCGCCGAGAAGTTGAGCGTATCGAAAGAAGACAAGGTCACGATTTACTTCATGCGCGGCGCCATGTATGAGCGGCAAAAGAAGCTCGATTTGGCCGAGAAACAGTTTCGGGATGTACTCGCGCTCGACCCTCAGAATGGGTCCGCACTCAACTATCTCGGCTACATGTTTGCCGATCAGAACATCCGCTTGCAGGAAGCGCAGGAGTTGATCGAGAAGGCCGTTTCTGTCGAGCCCAACAACGGCGCCTTTCTGGACAGCCTCGGCTGGGTTTACTACCGCCAGAACAAACTGAAGGAAGCCGAAGAACAGCTCAACCACTCACTGCAGATGATTTCCAAAGATCCGACCATTCACGATCATCTGGGCGATGTCTACTTCAAGCAAGGGAAACTTAAGGAAGCCATAGCCCAATGGCAGGCCTCCTTGGCTGAATGGAGTTCCAGCGCTCCCAGCGACCGTGAACCAGATGACGTTGCCAAGGTGCAAAAAAAGCTCGATGGCGCCCGCGTGAGGTTGGCAAAAGAACAGGGTCCGGCCCCTCGCAACAACAATAACTAGCCCGGCCGCTTGCCAAACGGGAAATGTGTCGCCACCAGCCCCGGCGGCTGTTAGCGGTCCCCGGGATCGGTCGGATGTGCGCGTGCGTGTTAAATTTAGAATCGGCGATTCTTTCCGCTCAAACCTTGCTCCTTTCCGAGCCGCGCGCGTCAGCAAGCGGTGTTGCGACAATGTGATCGAACTTCTGAACGTGAGTCTTTAGCTTGGCAGCGGTTGGCGGTTATTCTCAGTGGGAGATCAACAGTTCATGTACTCGAAAGTACGTAGCGCGATTTGCGTAGGCGCCCTTACTCTGGTTGCGGCTGCGTCAGCGCAGGCCCAGATCAAAGTGGCCATCATCAACGCACAGAAGGCGGTGGCTGATACGCAGGAGATTCAGGCGGCCCAAAAGGTGTTGCAGGAGAAATACAAGGCGCGGCAACAGCAAGTGGAAGACCTGCAGCGAGATCTTCAAAACCTGCAGCAACAATTGCGAGCCCCCAATCTTCCTCCTGATAAAGAAGCCCTTCTGCAGAGCGACTTCACCAGAAAGCAGAAGGAATTGCAGCGTGTTGGCGAGGATCTGCAAGCGGACGTCAACCATGACCGCGAAGACATTCTTGGCAAAACCGGCCGACAGATGCAGGAGGTAGTGCGTAAGCTGTCGGAAGAAAAGGGCCTTGACGTGGTCATTGACGTGACCAACACGATCTACTACAAGCCGGCGCTCGACATGACAACCGAAGCCACTGCCGCCTACAACAAGGCCTATCCCGTTCCCGCGAAATAGGAAAGCCCACTGAGGGGCGAATCAGTATGAGCGGTTATCTTGAGGAATTCGGAGCGGGCGAAGAACGCCGGAGTCGTTTTATCAAACGGCTTGTCATCGCCCTGGTCGCGCTGCTCGTTATAGGTTTCTTCGGATATGAGTATTTTCAAAACTACTCCGAGGAGCACCTCGTCAAGCAGTTCATTGCGGAGGTCAACGCCGCGCAATACCCAGCCGCTTACCAGACTTGGGGCTGCTCGGACGCTCATCCGTGCCGCGACTACAGCTACCAGCGTTTCCTCGAGGACTGGGGTCCGGGTAAGCAGAAAAGCGGGTGGAAGGTGGCTGATGTGGATGGTTGCCCAACGGGCGCCATCGTCACCGTCTCGGCCCCTGGTGCGGACAAGACCCCGCTTTGGGTGGAACGCGGCACATCATCGCTGACATTCTCTCCCTGGCCCGAGTGCCAAGGCAAGCGATGGCGGTTCAAGCAGTTCTTAAAGAATCTCATCGGCGGCTAGCGGACACAGGCTCCAGGCTAACCGTGGCACGGCCTTCAGGCTGTGGACGTCACTGCTCGAGCACCCCAACGCCGCACCTGGTTGAACCCCGACCCCTTATGTACACTGGGCTCAGCCATGCTTGATTTCTTTCGTTTGGATGGAAAGACGGCCCTGGTCACGGGCGGTGCCAGCGGCATTGGGGAGGCCACCGTGAGGGCGCTTTCGGAAGCCGGAGCCCGCGTGTTCATCGTGGACTTGAACGAAGCGCGGGGACGCGCGCTCGCCGCCGAGATACCGGGCTCGGAATCGTTTCGCTGCGACATCACATCAGAGGAACAGGTGGGCGCTTTGTTCGGCGCACTCGACCACCTCGATATCCTCATCAACTGTGCCGGAATTGGGGCTGTGGGCCGTATCGACGAGACGAGTCTCGATGAGCTTCGTCGACTGTTCAAAGTGAATGTGGAGGGCACGTTTCTGGTAACCCGCGCCGCGCTGCCATTACTGTTGAAGGTCCGCGGCTCCATCGTCAACATCGGTTCTGTCGCGGGACTTGTGGGCGTAAAGAGGCGCTTCGCCTACTGCGCCACGAAAGGCGCGGTGCATGCGATGACCAGGCAGTTGGCGATCGATTTCCCCACTGAATTGCGCGTCAATTGTGTGGCCCCCGGCACTGTCGATACGCCCTTTGTCGAAGGGTATTTGGAAAAGTATCATTCGCATGAGAAGGAAAAGGTCCGTGCTGAACTAAATCAGCGACAGCCCATTGGACGGTTGGGACGACCGGAAGAAATTGCGAGATTAGCCCTATATCTTTGTTCTCCGGCGGCCGATTTCATGAATGGAGCAGTAGTAGCGATTGACGGAGGCTGGACCGCCGCTTGAAAAACCGGCTTCCAGGCATAGCTAAAGCGATCGAAATCTTACAGTTGACGGGCCCTGTTAACCCTTGTAATATTGAAGACTAGGCGAAAGTATCTTTTGTTTGGCGTCATAAGTTTTTTCTTTTTGGTACTTTCGATTTGTCTGTAAGGAGACGCATGGATTGTTTTCGCTCTCTGCGTGGTGTTGGTCTGATTCTCACTCTGGTGCTGATCTCGCAAGCAGCCTACGCAACCACGACGAAACACCGTAAGCCTCATTCGGCGGCTGCGGCCGTCGCTTCGTCGAAGCCTAAGCCGGTCATGGCCTCGAAAAGCGTGAGACCCGCTAAGACCGCCGCTAACGTGCGTGCCGTCAGCTATACCGGCACTCGCGCCGGCGTTATCCATACGCAACAGAGCTCAATCTTCTCCCCGCATCATCGCCGTTCTCTATACAGCCCTTGGACAGAGCCCACCTTTGCCGAATCCGCGGTGGGCGAC
>JBAUOG010001216.1:0-6385 GCA_049579625.1 Bryobacteraceae bacterium | reverse complement strand
CGGCGAGCAGTTCCAGTTCGTCAACGACATCTTTGGCGGAGCCATCCCGCGCAACTTCGTACCTGCCGTCGAGAAAGGCATCGTTGAAGCGGCCCAACAGGGCTTCCTGGCCGGCTTCCCGGTGGTTGACTTCAAGGTCACCGTCTACGACGGTTCGTATCACGACGTCGACTCCTCCGAAATGGCGTTTAAGCTGGCCGGCCGCAAAGCGTTTCGCGCAGCTATGCAGAACGCCAAGCCTGGGCTCCTTGAGCCATTCATGAACGTCGAAGTGGAAACTCCCACGGAGTTCGCAGGCGACTTGATGAGCGATTTCAACAGCCGTCGCGGCCGCATCTCCGGTATGGATATCAAGGGCAACACCCAGTTCATTAAGGCCATCGTGCCGATGTCGGAAATGCTGAGCTATCAGACCGACCTGACCGCAAAGACCCAGGGCCGCGCCTCGTTCCACATGGAGTTCGATCACTACGACTTCGTGCCGGCGCTGCAGGCGGAAAAGATCATTGCCGCCGCCAAGTCGCAAATGACCGCCCACGACGAGGACGAATAGCGCAGCGACGTCAGTCCTTCAGCCCAAGGCCGCCCGTAGTGCGCCGGTCTCCAGCAGCCGCTTCAACTCGCTTCGAAGCGAGGTCAGGCTTACCGGCTTGGTGATGTATGACGTGAACCCGGCCGCGATTGCGCGCTCGCGGTCTCCGTTCATTGCGCTGGCAGTCAACGCCATCACGGGCGTGTCCCAGAATCGTCGATCCTGGCGAAGCCTCTCGAGCGCTTCGAAGCCGTTCAGGCGGGGCATCTGGAGATCGAGAATGATCAGCGCCGGCGGGCACTCTTGAGCGCACAGGACTGCGTCCAAACCATCCACAGCTTCTTCAACTTCATAGCCGTCTGCTTCCAGGACAGTCCGAATAAGTTCCCGGCTCGCGGCTCGATCGTCCGCGATTAGTACCTTTGTCATCTCTATTGATTATGAATGAACACTCGTAAAGTTGCTGGCGATGCCGCGTGCTTCGGCTGGTCAGCCGGTCGCTTTTTGGCTAATCATGCCCCAGCACTGTATTCAACCGATGGACTAGTTCTTCCCGCCAGGAACTCGACTTCAGGAACACTGCCTTGGTCTTCCGCTGCAAAAGGTCATAATCCTGCTCAGTCAGGTCGTGCGCCGTGAGCACAACCAGTGGCAACGATTCCAGCCGAGAATTCTCCTTGATGCGCAAGATGAGTTCAAAGCCACTCATCTCGGGCATGATCAGGTCGATGATGACCAGGTCCACGTCCGTTCGTGCCAGCGTCTCCAGTGCTTCGCGCCCGCTCCGCGCCAGAATTGGTACGTATCCGCCCTGGGAAAGCACCTCCTGGACCAGACTCAGGGATTCCGGCTCGTCGTCCACGGCAAGAATCCGCGTCACCTGGCCAGGACTCGGCTCGACGTACTTGCGAATCGTTGAAAGGAAGACTTCCTTCTTCACCGGCTTAACCAGGAACGCCGCGGCGCCGAGCGATATAGCCGAATCGGCCTCGTCCATGGACGACATCACCACCACTGGTATCTCCGCCGTCTCCGGCGCCGCCAGCAAGCTGTGCAGCGCGCGCCACCCTCCCTGCACAATCGCAACATCAAGCGCAATCGCATCTGGCTTGAGTTGCCTGGCCTTCCGCATCATTTCGGCTGGGGTCGAGGCGGTCTCTGTACGATACCCCTGCGGACCCAAGTACCCAGCCAGCAATTCGCGGGCCCCCGCCTCCGGCTCCGCCACCAGAACCAGTGGAGCCCGCCGAGCTTCATCGGTCGTGCCGCCCATCTTTGGCCCGGCCGGTAGCGTGAATTGGAATGAACTGCCACGGCCCGGCTCGCTCTCCACCCAGATCCTTCCCCCCTGCCCCGCCACCAGGTGCCGCACGATCGCCAGCCCAAGTCCCGTACCTTCGCGGATTCCCTTGGTCGTCGAGCCTACCTGGTAGAAGGAATCGAAGATCGCTTCCTGATCCTCCTGCGCAATACCGATCCCCGTGTCGGTCACCGAAAAATAGACATCGTCGGGTCGCTCTGCCCCTCGCACGGTGATCTCTCCACCCCTCGGCGTAAACTTCACGGCATTGCTCAGCAGGTTCAGGAGAATCTCTTTGAACCTGATTCGATCGGCGTAAACCGTGAGCCCCTCCCCGATATCGACCACCATCGGGATCTCTTTGGTCGCCGCGGATGGCCGGATGATCAGCAGCGCTTCCTCAAGTGCCGGACCTACCGGGAACACAGCGCAATGAAGTTCCAACCGGCCCGCCTCGATGCGGCTCAGGTCTAACACGTCATTGATGAGCTCCAGCAGGTGCAGCGAATCGCGGTGAATATGGCCCAGAAACCGTTTCTGCTTATCGTTCAGGGGGCCTTGCGTCTCTTCCCCGAGCAGCTCAGAAAAGCCGATGATGGTGTGTAGCGGAGTCCGTAGCTCATGGCTCATGCTCGCCAGAAACTCGCTCTTCAGCCGGTTTGCTTTCTCGACTTCGTTGTTTCGCTGTTCCAGTTGGCGGTTTGTCTCAGTCAGCTCCCGCGTAAACCGCTCATGCATAGACCGGATCTGCTCTTCAGCTCTCTTTCGCTCCGTGACGTCGCGAATGATCGCGGTCACCCGGAAGCCCTCTTCGGCCTTGACAGGGCTCAAGCTAATCTCTACCGGAAACTCCGTGCCATCACGCCGCAGCGCCTGCAGGAGCAGCCCGCTTCCCATAGGACGGGTCTGCGGATGCGTCCAATAACGCGAACGATGCAGCACGTGCCGCGTGCGCATGCCCTCAGGAATCAACGATTCGAGGCTGAGTCCCAGCAACTCCCCCCGCTTGTAACCAAACATCCGCTCGGTCGCTACGTTCGACAAGACAATCCGGCCTTCGCTGTCGACCTCGATAATCGAGTCCGGCGCCGCGTCAAGCAACTCCCGAAACCGGTCCTGGGCTCGCTCCCCTGGTTTCTTTCGACCGCTTGCCGCCGGTGCACCAACTGCGGCGCCGCCCTTCGAAGCAGAGCGAGACAGAAAGACAATCGTCCCCGCCTGCTCGGCCCCTTCCAGCTTCCAGGGTGAAGTGGAACAGTCGACGCCCACCAATTGCCCACCTTTTGCCCTCAGTTCGCGGTAGCCGTGAAGACCCGAAGCCGCTTCGCCGCTGCCATCCAACTCCTCCACGGGGTGAGCCTTCATCTCCTCGGCTGTCCAGCCCAACAGCCGCTCTGCGGCAGCGCTCCACAGCAGGATGCGGTTCGACTCGTCCAGGCCGACAATCGCCAGCGGGCTGTTTTTCAACAGCGCTTCGACCATCGCGCCCTGTTCCTTGTTCATCAGCATCAAGTCTACTTTGGTGGAGACCGGCCACCAATCTTGCGTTCCGGTCGAACTGCGTCCCGGCAAACCCAACCTTGCCTTCGATGTTTGGTACTAGTTGCATGTATCCTTCCATTGCCGATTGCAAACAGGAGGATGACTTGCGCCCCCTAAATCTGGCAAGTCCACCGTCGTGGGGTGAAATGCCCCAGCTTGTCGCGCCACGCCAACGCAAAAGGACGCAACCCGGGTAATGGTCTTGCGCGTGCTCAAACAAGGAGGTGTGGACCGGAGCTTGGGCTTCGGAGCCGAAGTTGACCATGAAACGTGACCTGGATAGCGTTCGAAGCTGGTCCAACTACCCTCGGCTTGCTCACTGCCGGGAATCGTGCGACTCAGCCTAGTTCTTTTTCTTCTTCGCTTTTGGCTCATTCTCCAGCAGTTTCCGTGCCGCTTTGAGTTCCTTCTTCTTGGCCTCATCCACCGTCGGGTAGTGCAGGTCGAGCCCTTCGAGCGTCTCGTTAATAACTCCCGCCACCACCAGGCTGGTAAACCACTTGTGGTCCGCCGGTACGACGTACCAGGGTGCCTCTGCGGTAGCGGTATTCCCGATCATGTCCTCGTAGGCCGTCATGTACTCGTCCCAGTGGCCGCGCTCCCTTGCGTCTGCCTCCGAAAACTTCCAGTTCCGGTCCGGGTCTTCGAGCCGCCGCAGAAACCGTTGCCTCTGCTCTTCCTTCGAGACGTTCAGAAAGAACTTCCGCACCACCACGCCATTTCGGGTCAGGTAGCTTTCCAGGTTGTTGATGTCCTCAAACCGTTGCTTCCAGATCTTCTTCGTCACCAGTTGGGGAGGAATCATCTCCTTCGCCAGCAGTTCCGGGTGTACCCGCACCACCAGCGTCTCCTCGTAGTACGAGCGGTTGAAGATGCCAATGCGGCCGCGCTCTGGTAAGCACTTATTCGTGCGCCAGAGAAAATCGTGATCCAGCTCCTCAGCCGAGGGGCCTTTGAACGAATACACCTGACACCCCTGCGGGTTCACGCCTGACATGACATGGCGGATCACTCCATCCTTGCCCGCCGCATCCATCGCTTGAAAGATGAGCAACACCCCCCAACGGCTCTGCGCATACAGCTTCTCCTGCATATCGCTGAGCATGGCGACGCCCTGCTTCAATTCGTCCTGCGCGTCTTCGCTCGCTTCGAAACCGTGCGTGCTGCCGGGATCGTAGTCGCTCAGCCTGAACTTCTTGCCGCTCTCGACCCGAAAGTTCTTCAGCGCACTCTTGATTGTCATTGCTTGACTCCTCCCTGCCCTCTTCGCCCAGCTCTAGCCGGACGCCGGACGGGTTCGTACGCATTCTATGCGAAACGGAGCAAACGGAGCTCCTGCACGCGCAAGTGAATCTCCGCCCCCGAGTCCTGCAAGCGGATGCACGACAAGGCCGACGTATCATGGGCCAAGGAACACGGTGCCGTGACCACGCGTCAACACGAGGTGCAGACTCAACTCAGCCGGGCCGCAGTCCAGATCTTTGCCGCCAACGACCGCATCAATCAGGTTCTCATCGAACGCCTCGACCCCGCCGCCTGGAGAGCCAAACCTCCGGGCCAGGCCCGCAGCATTGCGGCGATCTTCACGCACGTGCACAATGTCCGCTGCAAGTGGGTCAGGCTCACCGCTCCGCACCTGAAGATTCCACAACAGCTTAACCGCGCGCATTGCACGCCACAGCAGGCCCGTGCGGGATTGTCCGAGAGCGCCGCTCGCTGCGCGGAGATGCTCGCCGAAGCGCTCGGCGGCGATGGCGGCCGCATCGAAAAGTTTCGCCGGGACGGCTGGGCTCGGCCTTGGCCGGTTGGCCCGGAAATGCTCTGCTACATGCTTTCTCACGAAGCCCACCATCGCGGGCAGGTGTGCATGCTCGCGCATCAGCTCGGATTCCCGTTGCCGAACGAGGTGGCGTACGGCATCTGGAATTGGGAAAAGCTCTGGAAAGAGTGCGGGTCGCCAGGCGGCCCTGGCTTGGGTCCGGCGAGAATGCCGTGAAGCATCTGGCGGGGACGCACTCCGGGTCGAACTCGAAGCAATCGTCTGGCGCTACAGCTTGAAAGACGGTGATGAAAAAGGCCGTCTTCCCTTGCTCCCTCAAATGTCGGGACTCGGCAGCTCATTGAAAGCCAACACAAATGCTTCCGAGCCGTGACCGTTAGGGAGCGGTTTTTTGGCCTTCCTCATCACCGTCTGAAAGGCAACTGATATCTCAGAGGATCATTTCGCATTCTGGTCTGAACCCGCAACGGTCTCCTCCTCTTGGAATTGTGACGTTCTCCAGACGCGCCGGTGTAAGGTGTACTATATAGAAACACAAGTCCAAAACGGGGTGGCTGCAATGATCTTCCCCCGGTATTTCGGAGACTCTCCGAAGCGCCGGAGTGTGCCTGCAGTTTCTCGCTCGGATCGAATGCTCACCATATGCAGCGTAAGACGTTTCCATTCATAGACCTGTCATCGCTCCTCTCCATGCCGGGTTTGACTGCGCTGTACGTGCCTCCTTCAAATGACCATGGCTGAGTGCACTCCTAACCCGAAAATGGTGGACAGCGGAAATGCGATGACGCCTCGCTCGGAGTTTTTTCTGACGCTGCATCTGAGGGGCGATGTGGAGGCGTTGTGCGTGGTCCGTGCCATGTTGCAACGGGCAGCCGAGGTTATGCACTTTCCAGAGGCAGATTCGCGCGCCATTGTGCGTTCTGTCGACGAAGCGTTGACGAATGTGATCCGCCATGCCTACGAAGGACACGAGGGATTACCGATTGAGCTGAACTGCCGGCGGTTGTGGACCGGTGGCGACGCTGCGGTACCGTATGGCGTAGAGATTGTCATCAAGGATTCGGGTGTGGCGGCCGATCCCCAGAAACTTCGCGGCCGGCCTTTGGAAGAGATTCGCCCGGGAGGTTTAGGGATACATTTCATGAAGCAAAGCATGGACGTCGTAGAATTCAGCCGCGAGGATGGCAGGAATCTCCTGCGAATGGTGAAATACCTGGCTCTTTCCAAGCCA
>JBAUOG010001215.1:0-9688 GCA_049579625.1 Bryobacteraceae bacterium | reverse complement strand
TGAGGTCGTTTCCCACGAAGCGGATCACAGTTTAATCAATTATGAAGTCGTCACTGTGTAACGGCTTTGGCAGTGGCCTTGCTTGCGTCCTTGATGGCGACGGCAGTCTTTTCACCGCCCTTCTCGGTGTACTTCACCGTAACCTTCGTGCCCTCCTTGAGGCCATCGTAGGTAGCCATGCTGCCCTTAGCGGCGCCTTTGCCGGCGTCCTTGGTAGCCTCGACGGTCGTGTCGCCTGTCCACTTGATGGTGTGCTCCGTACCGTCGGCGGTCTTGACGACCATCGTCTTGGTGCCTTGGTCGATACTCTTCACAACGCCTTTCACGTCCTTAAAGATGTCGCTTGCCAGAGCACTCTGCCAGCCGATAGCTGCAACCAAGGCGAACAATCCAGCCAGCAGCACCAGCCCTCTAAACCGATTCAAATGAAAAAACATCAGTAGTCTCCTTTGGGGGTGTTTCTATTTGTTGCTTCTTCTTATAATGGCATCGCTTAGTGCTGCTCGCCAGTGCGTCATCGCGCAGCCGCCGCGAACCCTATTTGAGGCGGGTTCCCGGCTTTGACGTGTGGGAAAAACCGCGCGTGGTTACCCAGCCGACCGGCCAGCTCCGAGCGCGATGACATGTTGGGAAACTGCTTCAAGCCGGTTCAGGCTGGAACGTCTCTCCCGCACGTAGGCGTCGCTGGATAGTGGCGCCCCTAAAGCCGCCCATACCTCTGGGTGATCCGGCGCGTGCCAAACCCACCAGTGTGTTCTTTAACCCTGCGTTACCCGGGCGGCGCAGGGCAGAGTCGCCAACTCCTACGAGACTCTCCGTGGTCTTTCGTTCTGGCGGTGCTTCTCTTTCTTTCCGCATCGCATCGGGCAAGTGATTGTAAGTAAAACGTCAACGCCGCGGTTACAACCCCGTGACGCACCGTTAGCCGGCAGGGGTAGTTAAGAAGTCCCCACCGACTTCCCTTGCGGCTGCGGGCACTTGAGTCTGGCAACTCGCGTGCCCCTAAGGAGCGTCAGTGCGACCCCTTCGGAAGGGATCGGTTCGAGGTTGAGGAGGAGACAAAAGATGGCGACTTTAAGCACTTCTCAAGGGCTCTCGCCCGCTGTATCCGAGCAGGTCGAACGTTTGGTGGCTAGCGAATTGATCCGCGGGAGTGATGCGCTCTGCCGCATCCTGCGCTTTCTCGGCCGTAACTGCGTTGATGCTCCTGACGCCTCGGTTAAAGAGTTCGTCCTGGCCACCCAAGTCCTCGGCCGCGATCCCGACCAGTACGATTCGTCGTTCGATTCTTGCGTCCGGGTGCAGGTTATGCGCCTCCGCTCCAAACTCACGCAATACTACGCCGGTCCGGGCTTGGCCGACCCCATCGTTATCAGCATTCCCCGCGGCGCCTACAAACTGGTAGTGGAAGAGCGCTCCGCCCCAGCCGAAGACCCATTTCCCGCAATCGCTGATGCTGATGAACCGAGCGCCAGGCAGCACCCAACGCCCGCGCGGTTTCGCTCCTCGTTGCCTGTCGGCTTGGTTGGGGCAATATGTCTCTTGTTTGGCCTTCTGCTTGGCATCGCGCTCACACTCTCAGCGGGAGCGGCCGGGAAACTGGCGCACTAAGTGATCAAGCGTTTGCTTGAGAGTCCTGGACGCACTCGCACTCTGCCTGACTGACCGATGGTTGATCGGCTTCGCCGTAGATCTCCTCCAAAAGGCTCTTGCCTGGCTGAAGAAATCGAACCGACACTGTCTCGAAGCCTAAGGTAATGCAGCGAAAGACTACTTCTGCGCCGCTGGCGTGGCCGCCGGAATCTTTTCCAGGTCCTTGAGCAGGCCGGTCCTCAGATCGTAAACCCAAGCGTGGAGTTGAAGGAAGGTGCCTTGTGCCCACGTATCGCGCACAACCGGAAGTTCCGCGAGGTTATGAATCTGGGCGACCGTGCTGAGATCCACCATTCGATCTAAGCGGGCCGCATCGTCCGTGATCCGATTGAGTTCGTCGGCATGACCGCGGCGGAGAGCGCGCAACTGCTCAAGCCAGTCTTCCACGGGACTTCCGCTGCCCTCTTTCATGGCATGGGCCGCACCACCACAGTTGTAATGCCCGCAGACAACGACGTGGCGTACTTTGAGAACCGTTATGCCGTATTGCAAAACGGCGAGCGTATTTAGGTCATTGGGGATGACTTGGTTGGCAATGTTGCGGTGTACAAACAACTCGCCCGGTCCACACCCGGTGATGTCCTCGGCCGGGACGCGGGAGTCGGAGCAGCCAATCCACAGGAATTCGGGCTTCTGACCTTGAGCGGTGGTCGAAAAGAAATCGGAGCGAAACCGCAGCTTTTCCTTGACCCAGGCTTGATTGGAAAGTAACAGCTTCAGGTAACTATCCATTTCTCAGGCCTCCCATTCGGGCGTCTTGCCGCTGAATTGCTTAATCTCGACGATGATGTTTTTGTGAATAGCCAGCTTCCGGAAATCTTCCACCAGGTCGACGATATCGCGGTCAATATACAAGGAGCGGGTTCCGTCGATAAGCACTTGGGAATCGTTTTCGATGGTCCGGAGTTTTCGTTTCAGCTCGTTTTTGTTCACGAACGTGACGTCCTTGTTGAACCGGACCAGATAGGCTTTCCCCCGGTTGACGATGGTTGCCGCTTCGTGGTGATTACTGCGAATGACGAAGAACAGGCCGCATACCAAGCCGACCATGACACCCTTCAACAGATCGGTGAATACAATCGCGAGTACGGTGACCACCATGGGGATGAATTGGTCCATCCCGAGTTTGAAGGTTTCGCGGTACAGATCGAGCTTGGTGAGCTTGTAGCCGACCATGATCAGAATGGCGGCCAGGCACGAAAGGGGCGCGAGGTTCAAGAAGCGCGGTATCAAAGTGACGGCTAAAAGCAATAACAGCCCGTGGACAAAGGAGGACCTCCAGCTGCGTCCACCTGAATTCACGTTCGCCGAAGTGCGCAGCACCACCGACGTAATGGGTAGGCCGCCAATCATTCCCGAAACAATGTTTCCAACGCCCTGGGCCCACAGCTCGCGATTCGGAGAGGAGATGCGCCGGAACGGATCGATCCGGTCGGCCGCTTCCAGAGAAAGCAGCGTCTCGATGCTGGCGACAATAGCGATAGTGCCCGCAACGGTCCAAAGTCCGGGGGTCGCTAAAGCAGAGAAGTCGGGGAAGGCGAGTTCTCTAATCAGTTCCTGGAAAGTGCCGGCCGGCAAGCTGACCATATGCGCCGGGTTTGTGATGTAGAGTCCGGGAGCGAATCGGCTGAAGCCTAGATTCATGAGGATTCCGAGGAACACAACGATCAAGGGCCCGGGTACGAGCTGAAAGAGCCGCAACCCGCCCTTGGCCAGCTTCTCCCAGATGATCAAGACCGCAATGCTGCAGAGAGAAATGACCAGCGGCCCTGTCAGCAGATTCGACAATGCCGCGGCGATGCTCTCAAAGGTGTTGGAGTGGCCGGCCTCAAAGAAGCTCATGTCGCCGAGTGCATCCAGGTCATATCCCAAGGCGTGCGGTATTTGCTTAAGAATGATGACCAATCCGATCCCGGCCAGCATGCCCTTTAGAACCGAGTTTGGCACGTAGTCGCCAACGGCCCCGGCACGCAGCAGGCCAAGGCCGATTTGCATGATACCCGCGATGACGACGGCGGCGAGGAAAGCCCGGTAGGACCCGAGGCTCTGGATGGAGGTGGCGACGATCACGGCCAAACCGGCCGCCGGGCCGCTAACGCTGATAGGGGAATCCGATAACACCGAGATGACACATCCGCCGACGATGCCGGCGATCATGCCTGCTAAAAGCGGTGTGTTCGACGCCAGCGCGACGCCGAGGCAAAGAGGCAACGCAACCAGGAAGACGACCAATCCAGCGGGAACATCGTTTTTCAGTAAGGAGTTTCGATTGGGCTCAGTTTCCATACAAATTGTGCGCTTTCCCGGAGCAGCCGAAAGTTCGTTCACGGCCGAGTGCAACAAAACTTTCCTAAACTACCACGATTGAGTTCTGGCCTTGACAGCCGAGGCTAATGACTTGACGAGGGCCACGAAGATCTGATTCAATCGTCCGTTGATATACTCGCGTTACTACCTGGATCGGGCCTTGCTTGTGCGACGACGCCCGAAGCTGCCGTTATCGAGCCTCTGGGCAAGGAAGAAGCAGGACTAGTACCCTTATGTTTCGAGCCAGCCAGTCTGCCAGATTGAATACAAGCTCGCCTCCCGGAGAACCTACGCCGTATATGAAACCCATCAGACTCCTCGCTGCCCTGATAGCCGCAGCCGCACTGTTCTTCGCGGGCTGCGGGGAGAAGAAGGAAGTGGCGGCGCCACCCCCACCAGATGTCGAGGTGGTTCAAGTCACCCAGCAGGACGTTCCGATAACCCGGGACTGGGTCGGCACCTTGGACGGACTGGTCAATGCCCAGATTGTGGCCCAGGTTTCCGGCATCCTCCTCAAGCAGGAATATGCGAATGGTTCGTACGTCACCAAAGGAACCGAGCTCTTTCAGATCGATCCGCGGCCGTTTCAGGCCGCCCTCGATCAAGCACAGGGACAACTTCAGCAGGCTCAGGGAAAACTCGCACAGGCCCAAGGCCAGTTAGCCGAAGCGGTGGCGCAGCAGGGGAAGACCCAGTTGGACGTGAATCGCTACACGCCCCTGGCCAAAGAAAGCGCCATCAGCCAGCAGGAACTGGATGACGCCGTCCAGAACAACCTGGCTGCTCAGGCCAGCGTTGAAGCGAACAAGGCCAACATCGAAGCGGCTAAGGCCAACATCGATGCCGCGAAAGCCGCCGTGTACAACGCCCAGATCAATCTCGGCTTCACAAAAATCGTCGCACCAGTCGACGGCATCGCGGCGATCGCTACCGCCCAAGTCGGCAATCTTGTCAGTCCTCAATCTGGCCCGCTCACCACAGTCTCAACAATCAATCCCATCCTGGCGAATATAAACCCGAGTGAAGACCAGTACCTAAACGTGGCCAAAACCACTGGAGCTACTCCAGGTGCAGCGAACGATCCGGCGCTTCAGAGACTGCAGTTCCATCTGACCCTTGCAAACGGCTCGGACTACCCGCACGCAGGTCGAATATGGGCAGTCAACCGTGAGGTCGGATTAACCACCGGCACAATTCTTGTACAGATTACGTTCCCTAACCCCGGCAACGTCCTACGTCCTGGTGGTTTTGGAATGGTTAGTTCGGTGGTCTCCGTTCAAAAGGGCGCATTGTTGGTGCCGCAACGTGCCGTGTCCGACGTGCAGGGCACAAACCTCGTCGCGGTGGTTGGCGCCGACAACAAGATTTCCATCATGCCGGTTAAAACGGGTTCGAAGTTTGGTCTCTTGTGGGTGATCGACGAGGGTCTGAAGCCGGGCGATCGCGTGGTCGCGGAAGGCATCCAGAAAGTCAAGCAAGACATGCAAGTAAACCCGAAGCCTTATTCGCCGGATATCGAAAAGGCTAGGCCGGCAAATTCCTAGCAGCTGACGGTTAAGTTGAAACGACATGTCTAAGTTCTTTATCAACCGCCCGATCGTCGCCATGGTGATCTCCATCATCATGCTTATCGCCGGAGGCATCTGCGTCTTAGTCCTGCCCACGGCGCAGTTCCCAAATATCGCCGACCCCATGATTCAGGTGAAAGCGACATACCCCGGCGCTGACGCCACCACCGTTGCGCTCTCGGTAGCCACACCCATTGAGCAGCAGATGAGCGGAGTGAACAACATGAATTACATGTATTCGCTCAACGCCAACAACGGGCAGAGTACCTTGTATATCGACTTCGATATTAAGACGGACCCCAATACGGACCAGATCCTCGCTCAGATGAGGCAAGGCCAGGCAGCCTCGCAGCTTCCTACGGCGGTCAATAACTATGGTGTGGTTGTGCAGCAGTCCACTGCCGCACCCATGATGCTGTTCGATCTGTATGCGCCCGACGGACGATACGACGCCGAGTTCCTGGCCAACTACGCCATCATCAACCTGAATGACGCCCTAACACGCGTCCCTGGGATCGCGAGCGTAACCGTCTTCGGCGCCGGACAATACGCGATGCGCTTGTGGGTGAAGCCCGATCAACTCGCCAAGCTGCAAATCACCGTTCCGGAAATCGTGAACGCTATTCAGACCCAGAATACGGTCAATCCGGCCGGGCAAATCGGCGGCGATCCGATACCGGTAGGCCAGGAATTTACCTACGCCGTCCGGGCGCAGGGCCGGCTGGTTACCGAAGAGCAATTCGGCAATATGGTCGTGAGAGCCAAACCGGACGGCTCCATTGTGAGGGTGAAGGACGTCGCCCGGGTGCAACTGGGCGCCCAACTCTACAACATCCGCGGGCGGCTCGATGGGAAGCCGGCGGCGGTGCTTGCCATTTATCAGCTCCCAGAGGGCAACCTGGTAAAAGCTGCGGCAGGCGCCAAGGCGCTTATGGCGGAGGCCAAGAAACGGTTTCCGCCCGGCCTCGAATACAGCGTCGCCCTGGATACGTCGCTTCCCGTAACCGAGGGCATCGACGAAATCGTGCACACGCTGGTGGAAGCCTTGGTTCTCGTCATCATCGTGGTCTTCATCTTTCTCCAGGGTTGGCGTGCCACACTGATCCCCTTACTGGCCGTGCCGGTTTCCCTCGTTGGCACCTTCATGCTCTTCCCACTGCTCGGCTTCTCCATCAACACGCTGTCGCTGTTTGGCATGGTGTTGGCCATTGGCTTAGTGGTCGATGACGCCATTGTGGTGGTGGAAGCGGTCGAGCACCACATCGAGCAGGGCCTCACCCCCAAGGCGGCTTCCTTTAAGGCGATGGAGGAGGTCTCCGCCCCCGTCATCGGCATTGCACTGGTTCTTTCGGCTGTATTCGTGCCCACCGCTTTCATTCCGGGCATTACCGGACGCCTCTACCAACAGTTCGCCGTCACCATCGCCGTCTCGGTCATCATTTCCGCCTTCAATGCGCTGAGCCTCAGCCCGGCCCTGTCGGCGCTGCTGCTTCGTCCAAAGAAGGAGTCGCGCGGACCCCTCGGGATGTTCTTCCGCGGGTTCAACAAGGTGTTTGGCAAGGCCACCCATGGCTATGCCAGCACTTGTGGCGCGCTCATTCATAAGATGGTCATCGCCGTCTTACTTCTGCTTGGGTTTACTTTCATGGCCGGTTGGTTTGGCAAGAAGGTTCCAGCCGGGTTCCTCCCTGATGAGGACCAAGGCTATGTCTTCGCGGTCATCCAGCTCCCCGACGCTTCTTCCTTACAGCGCGCCGACCAAGTCGCCCTGCTAGCCGACAAGATCATCAGAGACACTCCCGGCGTCCAAAGTAATACGACCGTTGTCGGCTACAACATGCTGAGCAGCGTGCAAAACACCTACAGCGCTTTTTTCTGGGTTACGTTCAAGCCTTGGGGAGAACGCAAGACGCCCGAGGAGCAATATGGTGCGATAAAAGCGCACCTGAACAAGGAATTGGGGGCGATGCCCCAAGGCGCCGGACTAGCCTTCGCGCCGCCCGCCATTCCCGGCGTCGGCTCCGGCGGCCTTCAGTTTGTTCTCGAGGACCGCTCCGGATCGGGCAATAATGCATTTCTGTCGGCACAGGTGGCTAAATTCCTGGCCGAAGGGCGAAAGCGGCCCGAACTGGGAGTGCTCTTTACCACGGCACTCCCGGCGGTTCCGCAGGTCTACGTGGATGTGGATCGCGACAAGGTCCTGACGCAGGGAGTCCCGTTGGGAGACGTTTACCAAACCCTGCAAGCCTTCATGGGCGGGGCGTTTGTGAACTATTTCAACCGCTTCGGGCGTCAGTGGCAGGTTTACGTTGAGGCGGAGGGCGAATATCGTACCAATGCCGAGTACCTGGGTCAGTTCTACATCAAGAACAAGGGTGGTCAGATGGTGCCCCTTTCCACACTGATCAAGATCGAACGGCAGGTTGGCCCGGAATATCTGATGCACTACAACCTCTACAACTGTGCTCAGATCATCGCGGGACCGGCCCCTGGTTACACCGGTGCTCAGGCCATGGCTGCCCTGGAGAGCGTCTTCAAGGACAGCATGCCACCCGAGATGGGATTTGACTACATGGGCATGGCCTATCAAGAGAAACTGTCACAACAAGGCGTCCCGCCTTCGGTAATCTTCGGATTGTCGTTTTTATTCGTCTTCCTGGTCCTGGCCGCGCTGTATGAAAGCTGGACGCTGCCCTTCAGCGTGCTGCTCAGTACGCCCATCGCGGTCATGGGCGCATTGGGAGCGCTTTATCTGCGACGTTTAGATAATTCCTCCATGGAGACTAACATCTATGCGCAGATCGGGCTGGTTATGCTGATTGGTCTGGCCGCCAAGAACGCCATCCTCATCGTAGAGTTCGCTAAGGCCGGCTACGAGAGCGGCCAGTCACTGTTCGAAGCCGCTGTGGAAGGCGCGCGGGTGCGCCTCAGGCCCATTCTGATGACCTCGTTCGCGTTCATCCTGGGTTGCGTGCCTCTCTGGATCGCGAGCGGATCGGGTGCCGTTTCGCGGCAGGTAATGGGTACAACCGTAATCGGAGGGATGCTTACGGTGAGCGGGATCGGCATTTTTGTCATCCCCGCCTTGTTCTATTTAGTTGAGAAGCTGGGTGGGGCCAAGCGGACCGAGAAGCCCAAGGAATCGGCGCAACCCGGACCCGGAATCGTAGGCGCCGAATCGTAATGAGACGCGCGATCCAAGTCAAAACAGTTGTAGTTGTTCTGCTCACGACGATGCTCTCCGGGTGTCTGGTTGGTCCCAATTACAAGCAGCCCCCGGTAAACGCCCCCGTCAGTTTCCGCAGTGCGGAAGGAGCGGCTCAACAAGCCTCGCTGGCCGACCTTCCGTGGTGGGATGTCTTTAAAGACGACACGTTAAAGGCGCTCGTTCAGCAGGCGCTCACCAACAATTACGACCTGAAGATCGCTGTTACGCGTATCGAGCAATCACGCCAGATTGCGGCCCAGGTGCGCTCGCAGTTCTATCCCCAGCTGAATTACCAAACCGCACTCAGTGGCGGTAAGAACGAGTTTCTCGGCGCCGTTGCGCCTAACAACGGAACCACGCAAGGTGCCTTCTGGGCGGCGCTTAGTGCCAGCTGGGAGATCGACATCTGGGGCCGCATCCGACGCCAGAGCGAAGCGGCCAACGCGCAATACCTGTCGACTGAGGAAGGCAAACGGGCCGTGATGTTGTCGCTGGTCAGCGATGTCTCCCAAGCCTATTTCGAATTGCTTGGGCTCCAACTCCAACTGGAGATCGCCAAAGAGGCGACCAAGAACTTCGGCGAGACTCTAACGCTCTTCACCCAGCGGCTGGAGGGTGGCGTGGCCTCGAAACTGCAGACGTCCGCGGCCGCCGCCGACGAAGCCACCGCTGCCGCACAGATCCCCCAGATCGAACTTGAGATCGCGCTGAAAGAGAACCAGATTAGTGTGCTGCTGGGTCAGAACCCTGACGGCATCGCCACGAGAACCAAACTGCTCGACGAGATCATTCCTCCTGCGATTCCAGTCGGCCTGCCTTCCGCCCTCCTTCAGCGCCGGCCGGATATCCTCGCCGCCGAGCAGCAGGTGGCGTCAGCCAACGCCCAGGTCGGCGTGGCTATTGCCAACTACTTTCCGCAGATCGGTCTTACTTCTTTTTTCGGACGGGGCAC
>JBAUOG010001214.1:0-1780 GCA_049579625.1 Bryobacteraceae bacterium | reverse complement strand
TCTCAATCTCGTGTTGCCCAGGAGGATGCCATTTTTCTGGTCCTGAGTCCGACCGGATCTGTCATCGCTTCACTCGGTGGCTCGTATCCAGACTCTTGGCCGACAGCCTTGCCGCTGAAGGGAATCGAGCACCAGTTTCCACGCCAGGTTCTGGGCTTTCTGGCTCAGGACCGTCGGCTTTACTACGTCGTGCTCACCCCCGTCTATGTGCAGTCTGAGAACGAAGAAGGGCTGCTAAACATCCTCGTCGCGGGATTTGAAGTGAACCGCAAGCTCGCCGACAGCCTCAAGCAGTCGACCAGTGGAAGCGAGTTCGTGTTCCTCAGTTCCAATCACGTGGTCGCGTCCACTTTGCCGGCGCCATCCGTTGATGCCTTTGAAGCGAATTACCAGCGGCAAAACGCCGCGGGGCGCGTGAAGCTGAATGGAACCGATTACTTCGTACTGGGAAGTCCGCTGAACGATGTGGAAGGGCGGCCCATTGGGGAGTTGCGCATCCTTCGTTCCTTTGGCGGGGCCAGCCGGGCCTTGGCCGATCTGCAGCGAAACGTTGCCACCATTTGGCTCATCGCCGTGCTGGCTGGCCTCGGCCTTACGTATCTCCTCGCTCGTCGCATCGTGGAGCCGGTGCGCCGCCTTGACTATGCTGCCTCCGAGGTTGCCCGCCAGAACTACGATTATCGGGTCCCGGTTGAAACCGAAGATGAACTCGGCAGACTGGCCCGCACATTCAATGCGATGTGCGATTCCCTCAAAAACGCGCGCCAGGAGTTGATCCGGCACGAGCGCATGAGCACCATCACCAGACTGTCCACGTCGCTCGTTCACGATTTGAGGAACCCTCTCGCCGCGATTTATGGAGGTGCCGAGATGCTTGTGGACAGTGACCTGCCGCCTGCCCAATCGAAACGCCTTGCCTCCAGCATTTACCGTGCGTCCCGGCGTATCCACGAGCTTCTTCAGGACCTGGGCAGTTTCTCCAGGGGTAAGAACGAGAGCCTGGAGATATGCCGGTTGTTGGATGTGGTCAACGCAGCCTGCGATGTGGTTGCTCCCACTGCAGACGACCATAACGTTCGAATCGTAGTTTCAGTGCCTGAGGACATTGAGCTGTCGCTGGGGCGGGCGCGCATCGAGCAGGTTTTTATAAACCTCATGACGAATGCAATCGAGGCCATGCCCCATGGCGGTGAGCTCAAAATCTCGGCGAAGTCTGAAAATGAGAACGTACTGATTGATGTCGACGACACGGGGGCGGGCGTGCCCGAGCAGGCAAAGATCGCGCTCTTCCAGCCATTCGTCAGTGTGGGCAAGAAGAACGGGCTTGGCTTAGGTCTCGCACTGTCGCGCCAAACCGTGCTAGATCATGGCGGCGACTTGTGGCTTGGAGACAAATCCTCCCCCGGCACGCTCTTCCGCATGCGCCTTCCGGAATCCACCTCTATCGCTCGCGTTGAGGTGCAGTAGACTCTTCCACGTGGCACAGGCCTTCAGCCTGTAGAGGGAGTTCATTCTCAGTGCCTACGTATCCGCTCGCTGACGCTCGCGGTTCTGTGCTGGGCGGACAGACGGCTCACATCTGCAGCACAGATCTCACCATGAGCGCAGGAGTGTACACCAGCAATGATGAAAAAAGTTGCGGCATTCTCATCCGAACGGCGCGCTCCTCAGCTCATTGGGGACACCCCGGCCTGATGTCATGCTCATTTCCAATGTCTCAGAGCGCCGGCGCAGCGCCAGCTCGCCGTGCGCGCTGTAGGCGTGTCCCCAAACGCGACAA
>JBAUOG010001213.1:0-2023 GCA_049579625.1 Bryobacteraceae bacterium | reverse complement strand
CAACTGCAGCAGGCCACCGGACAGCTCAACAACCTGGAAGCCCATCTGACCGAACTGCTACACGGCTCCCGGCCGGAGGAGATCGCCAAAGCCAAAGCGGACGTGGCTCAGGCAAAGGCAGACGTCGAGGACAGCAAAGTGACGCTCGACCGGACGAAGGCCCTGGTCAAAGAGGGCGTCATGGCAAAACAGTCGTTAGACGACGCACAGGCCAAGTTCGACGGGAACGTGGCGAAGATGAACAGCCTCCAGCAGACGCTCGATTTGGCGGTGCTCGGTCCGCGCAAGGAAGAGATCGACCAGGTGCGCGGGCAGATCGAGCAAGCCAAGGGCTCGGTGGCGTACTACCAGAATCAGCTCGACAACACAGTTATCAAGGCGCCAGTAACGGGCACAATCCTGGAGCGTAATGTTGAGAAAGGCGAATTCGTCACCACCGGCTTTGTCGGCGACAAGGGAGCCAAGGGTTACGTAGTCTCCGAGGCGGACCTGAAGGATCTCAAAGTTGAACTGGATATCAACCAAAACGATTTTGCGAAGCTGGCTTCGAACCAGAAGGGCATCATCACGACGGATGCTTACCCGGACCGCAAGTACAAAGGAATGATTGACGAAATCTCGCCGGAAGCGAATCGATCGAAGGCCACTGTACAGGTGAAAGTGAAGGTTTTGAATCCGGACGATTACCTGCGGCCGGAAATGAATGCGACGGTGGCGTTCTACAACGATCAGCCGGCAGCGTCGGCCGGCAGCACCCAGCAAGTCCTGGTGGTTCCGGCGGCAGCGATACAAGACGGCAACGTGTTCTTAGTGGTAGATGGCAAAGCTCACAAACGGAGTGTGACGACCGGTGGAACCACAGCGCAGGGCGTGGTCGTGAAGAGTGGATTAATCGGCGGTGAAGACCTGATTTTGAATCCGCCGCAAGACCTGAAAGATGGCCAGAATGTGGCCGCAAAGTAAGAAGGCGCAAGCCGGCGATGGAGGGACAGACAATGGCCGAAATAGTCATTAAGACGCGCAAGCTCAGCAAGGAATACATTCGCGACGAATTCAAGGTCAACGCATTGGACGAGGTCGACATCGACATTGAGCGGGGTGATTTTATAGCGCTCATGGGTCCGTCCGGTTCCGGCAAATCGACTCTCCTTCATTTGATTGCGGCGATGGACCGGGCAACCAGCGGCGAGATCGAGGTGCTGGGCTCAAATCTGCGCCAATTCTCCGATAAGCAGATTGCACACTGGCGCAACGAGAACATCGGCTTTATCTTCCAGTCGTTCAACCTGATTCCCGTGCTGTCGGCCCTGGAGAACGTGGAGTTGCCGTTGAAGCTGACGAATCTCGGCAAGAAAGATCGTCTGGAACATGCGGCAACGGCGCTGAAGCTGGTGGGGCTGGGTGACCGGCTGGGCCACTTGCCTAAGCAGCTCTCCGGCGGCCAGGAGCAGCGCGTGGCGATTGCGAGGGCGCTGGTCACGGATCCGGCCTTGATTCTGGCGGACGAGCCGACCGGCAACCTTGATGCCTCCTCGGCCGAGGACGTGTTGACTCTGCTGCAACGGTTACGAAACGAGTTCAACAAGACGGTGGTGATGGTGACGCACGACCCCCACGCGGCGAAGTTCGCCCGAACCGTGCGGTATCTGGAGAAAGGCAAACTGCTTCCCGACGGACAGTTGCCTGCCGACTGGGTGACCACAATGGCCACGCGGAATCTGGAGTTTGTGGATACGGTGACGCGGCCGGAGAGCCGGGGCTGATACCCTAATCGGCTCGAAGCGCCTGCATTGGCTCAATCTCCGCAACTCTGAGTACGGGAAGGACCGATGCGCCGAAGGCAGCCCCTGCTATCGCAATAACTGAGCAGGAGAGAATGACCGGGTCCAACGAACTTACTTGAAACAGTAGGCTTCCGAGAAGCCGGGACACGGCGACGGATCCCAACAGACCAACACTGCAGCCCGCGGCCGTAACTCGCATGCCAGTTGCAACCAAGAGCCGCAAAATAGCTGCGGGTTCG
>JBAUOG010001212.1:0-2807 GCA_049579625.1 Bryobacteraceae bacterium | reverse complement strand
CTTGTGTTTCTGGATCGGTGATATCCTTCACGACGTCATTGACTAGCAACTCCAGCGAATGCGAGCCGCCGGCTCCAAAAAAGCCTCGGCCATTCTCATCCGTATTGATGTAAAGCGCGGCATGCTTCAGCAAATCTTCCGCGTGTGTTTCCGCCCACTCGGTTGAACCAATCAATCCCGGCTCCTCGCCATCCCAAGCTGTGTATATCAGTGTTCGCTTTGGCCGCCATCCCTGCTTGGCAAGTTCGCCGAAGGCCCGCGCTTCCTCCAACAGAGCCGACTGGCCCGAAATAGGATCATCCGCTCCGTTGACCCAGCCGTCGTAATGGTTGCCTCGAACGATCCAAATGTCGGGCTCTTCAGATCCCTTCATCGTGGCAATCACATCCAGGACAGGCTTGGTATCCCAGTTGAATTCCAGCTTCAGGTGCACCTTCGCCGGTCCCGGGCCGAAGTGATAGGTCAGCGGCAGCCCGCCGCGCCAGCCAGCGGGCACCACGCGCCCATCGAGCGCCGCCAGCAGCGGCTGCGCATCCCCATAGCCGATGGGCAGCACTGGTATCTTCATCAACGTTGTGGCTTCGGAGATCTTCAGCCGCTTGGCCCCCGGCACTGATCCGATCCCTGGCGTCAGTGGGTCGCCCGGATAGATCGTGGTGTCCGCAACGCTTCCCCGCTGCACGCCATCGGGAGGCCGCATCGGGCCCTTTGGCAGAACGTCGCCCTGGACGTAGCCATCATCAGCCGGATCTGAGTAAATAATGCAGCCCAGCGCGCCATGCTCGTGTGCCAGCTTTGGCTTCAGTCCGCGCCAACCGCCTCCGTACCGTGCGATCACGATGGCGCCGCTGACCGAGATTCCATTTCGCTCCAACTCCTCGTAATCCGCCGGCATGCCGTAGTTCACATAAACGAGCGGGCCGGTAACATCGCCATCCGCCGAATAGATATTGAAACCCGGAAGCTGGGTCTTCTTTTCGTTTGTGTAAGGGTCTCCTGGAAGTGGCGGCTCGTCGAGCTTAGCCGCGAACTTCGTCGGTCCAACCATCTCTAGAACGCGGGTTTTTGGCGTTGGATAGAGAACGTCAAACCGCTCGATGTGCGCCTCCCATCCCCATTCCTTGTACCGCGCCACCAGCCACTCCGCATTGTTCCTCTGAGCCTCAGAGCCCACGTTATGAGGGTGGCTAGAAAGCTGCACCATGTTGGCATGTACGCGCTTGGCATCGGGAATTGCACGAAAGCGCGTCTCCCAGACCTCTTCCGTCACCGTTCCCGTTGACGAAAAACCGAGCAGCGGCGCGACGGCGGAAGACGACTGGCTTGATAAACGTGTCGGTTGCTGCGCAACCGCCTCAATCGAAAAACAAGTCACAATAAGAAGAGCAATGAGACTTCGCAAAGAGTTCTCCAAAAAAAGATGTGAGAGCAAGGATCTAATAGATCCAAACTATCAGTCTCCAATAGTCAGATTTGAGAAACGCGCCGAAGACCTACGATCGGCGCAAACAGTGGGTTTCGTCGAGAAGACTGCCCGCACTGTACGAGTCGATCGCGGGCGTTAACGCCCCTTATCGGTAGCTATCCTGCCCACAACTTCTTCTCAGCCGCTACGCAGGTGATGGGGATTTATCAATAGGAATGGTGTGGCTGAGAGCCTTCCCGGCGAGCTTCCGCAAGCGTCGTCTCGCAGCCATTCTCCGAGTGTCGGATCAACCGCCCGGAATCGGCAGCGTTGGCTGTCATCACGATCTCGGTCGATTGAGCCTTCACATCGGCTCTGCACTGTGAGGTATGAAGCGCTCTCTGCACCTGAAGGGATTCAGGTCGGTTAGTTTAACTGCTGCTCTCGAACGGCAAGATGCACGCTGGCGTTGAGGCAAAGACGGTTCACTGTTTCTGCGCGACAAACTGCCGTCAGCAGACACTGTGATGCAAATGATGCTGACAATCTCTCCCGCGCGTTTCTCGGTCTTCTCAGACATGTTCAGGTATCTTGTCGTGCGCCAGGAACCCGAAACGGCGTGCGCTCACTCCGGCCCCTGTGCCACCCGCTCCATGAATTTCTTAATAGTGATCACGTCGCCTTTGGTATTACACATTTCCGTCGATTCGACAGTGGCCGTGTTGCCGTCGGATGAAACTATCATCTTCGATGTTCCGACGGTCTTTCCGTTTCTCTTGTCAGTTTCCTTGGTAGTCCGACTGTCCGCCACCTTGACGCCGACCGTGTCGTAGCACGGCGCGGTGATCTTGTGGCCCTCGCCATCAGCCTCAATCGCAAGCGGGGATCGCAGGTCGAGCAGTGATACATTCCGCCTTGCAGCAGGTAGACGTCAGGTTTGGTCGGAAGTTGATCCGAACCAGGAACGACCCGATGTGCCGTCGAAGGGGCTCTGTGCCTGAAGGAACGTTAACCCCGAAATCAGCAGTACACAGCAAACCACGGGCCTCATTCTCACCCTCTTACCTAGATGCACTTTCGAAGCTATCAATCTCCGATCATCCTACGAAACCCAAGTCCTGGATTACGGCGCATACGGAAACTATCTGTTTTCTCCCACGCTCCCCTGAAAACGCTGCCCATGCAAAAGCCGTTCCCTTTGTGCGAAGCATCCGCTCGCTGACGCGCGCGGTTGCTCTGAAAATACTTGGTTAGGAGGCCTTAGGAAGCCTGCGGTTGACGAGCTTTGTCGCGTTTGGGGACACGCCTACAGCGCGCACGGCGAGCTGGCGCTCCGCCGGCGCTTTGAGACGCTGGAAGTGAGCATGACATCAGGCCGGGGTGTCCCCGATGAGCTGAGGAG
>JBAUOG010001211.1:0-3008 GCA_049579625.1 Bryobacteraceae bacterium | reverse complement strand
ATCCGATCGCGATCGCTTTCGTAGGCACGTTCCTACTGCTGAGAAATCACTTCGCGATAGAAGATGTACGCACACTCCTCGAAGCCGCCGGTGACGACAATCCTGCCGCTGCGCAAGGGTTTGTCTTTGTGGCCTCGGCGCTCGAGGCAATCGATGAACGCCTGCCGCGCGCAGTGCTTCGTTGCGCATTCGCTGCATGCATTAAGCCGCAGCGGTATTGGGGCGTCCCAGAGGATGAGCATACGGCGCGCCTGGAAGCGCACCGCCGGGAAGTCGGAATTGCTATCGAAGCGGAGCTGGCCTGGCTGAACGGTAAGGGTGATGAATCTGGATGGCCGCCATTCGAGCCCCGGCCTGCCCACCCCCGTAACCGTCTCTCATTCGGAAAAGGTCGGCGGGGGCAGCACGACAAGAATACAGAGCCGGAGCTCTACACGGATCATCAGGCTGGGGCATTGTGGCTGAGAAATGCCGCAAGTCTTTTCGACGTCGCGACGAGACCTTGGCTACGTGACATCGTCACTGCTTACGCGACCTGGACCAGCGTTTCGAACGGCTCGGACCTGGAGGAAGGCGACGACGCGGATACAACACCAACTGATTGGAACGACGCTTATTTCGACTTGCTGGCCCACTGCCTGCCCGGATTGACGACTGAGCAAATCGACGAGATCTGTCTCGCGCCTATCACGGGGCTGCCAGAAGAGTCGTTCCTCGATGTCATGACCATATTCTTGCGGAGCGGTGACACCGTGTACTTCTCCGGCCTTGGGCTGGAGGAGCCCCAGTCCGTGCATATTCGAAGCGTGCTCGCTCAGAGGCTGATGAAAACGAGAGACTGGGGATGGCAGTGCCGTGAACGCTCGACACGAATCACCACAGGGCTCGGTCGCGCAATCGCAGTGCTTCTGCTCAATGATTTCGGGCTGTTCCAACCTTCCAAATGCTATTTGCTCGCAAAGGGAATCGATCGTTTGGACCCTTTTCTGCCTGCGCTGAAGGAGGCGGCGGTGAGCGGGCCGTTTCTCTTCATGGCGACAACACTGTTAAACCTCCTCGAAGTTGCGCCACGGCCGGCGCATTTGCCTTTGATCATAGCGGCGGGCACGGGCTGGCTTGCCGGTCATCCGGATGACAAGGCATTCTGGATCGACCACGCTGTTGGTCATCGGCTTTGTACTGTAATCCAAGCGATCGTGGTCATTGATCAGAAGCTGTTCGGCCCTGACCGGGCGCTCAGGAAGGAACTAGACCGATTATTATCCGGCTTGGTTCGCTTGGGCGTTCCCGAAGCTCACAGCTTGGAGGAGGCGCTTGGTTTGCATGATTAGGCCTGCAATTCTTGGCCCCTCTTCAAAGGGGCGCGGAGCGCAAATCAAGCGCTAGAGCTAGACCGTAACCCTCAGCTTGATCCCATCGTTCGGAGCATGGACCAGATCCTGCTTCGTCCCCAGGTAACGCTCGGTCGTCTGAACGGATGCGTGACCCAGGAGCAACTGGATCTGCTCAAGCTCTCCACCGGCGGCCCGGCACATTTTCGCGCAGCTACGACGAAGATCATGAGGGGCAATTCCGGGGACTCCAGCGGCTACCGCGTACGGCCGCAACAACTGCCAGATAACCTTCTCTGTAAGGCGCTCACCGCGGATCTCGTCCCCTCGGCTCACTGGCCGCAAGACGTAGCCATCGCTGACCGCTGCCCCCGAAGTCCATGCATCAATCGCGCTCTTCACCCATGTAGGCATCGGGATCGTGCGCACTCGCCCGTGCTTCCCAACGAGATCAACGATGCACCAGCGACTGTCGCGCTGCTGGATGTGCTTGAGTGTGAGTGCCGCCACTTCAGACCGGCGCAGACCGCAGCCGAGCAACACCGCGAGCATCGCCCGATCGCGCAGCCCCTTCTTGGTGGTCACGTCCGGAGAGTTCAGCAGCGCTTGCGCCTGCCGGAGCGACAGCCAGTTCCCAACTCGCACGCCTTTGGACTTGGCACCCTTCACACGTGCTATGCCGGCGGCCAGTTCCGGTGCCAATAACCCGTTGTCTGCGGCCTCGACCGCCAGCTTCCGCACGGCTGTGATCCGGACGTTGATGGATACGGAGCCGAGGCCGCGGGCTTCCAGGGCGACGCGCCAGGCGCTTACGGTGGCCTTCGTCAAGCCAGCCCGCGGCTCGCTGCTGTACCAGGCGAAGAACTCGTCGAGACCCAGATTATAGACACGCTTTGTGATCGGAGAGGAGACGCTATCCAGCACCAGGGCCTTCAGTCTGCGCCAATCTGCGGCTCGGTCCGCTACTACTAAATCATTCATTTTCAGTCCTCTTAATGGGCAATATCGCTAGCCACATGAACATTACCTCCGAGGGGCTCGGGCATCAAGCAGAGCGCCGCGGCGAAATAAATGATCCCGTTTGCCAGGAACTACGCATTAGAGAGTGAATCCGCTAAGTCCTTAAGCTGGCGGATCAAGGAGAACTCAGATGAAGCTAATCAATCACACTCTTCGAAATTTCGCTGGCGCACCGCTGAAAGCGGCTCCACTAGCCATCATGCTGATAGGCGCGTTTGCCGCGCCCGTGGCCCGTGCGTCGATCGGCGGTCCCTGTTCGGTTACCATATCAGGTTCATCGGCCACTCAAACGTCTGTTGTTGGAGTGCCGGGGCAGACGGTCAGCGTGCAGTTTTCGATCAGCATCAGCAGCGCATCCATGAAATGGCCGGCGTCGGGCAGGATATACGAAACGTTCACGCAAACCGGCGGGAACTTCGCTTTACAAAACCTGCAGGCCGGCTTTAATGGGATTGCGGAGGGATCCGGACAGTACATCAACCTGGCGTCCTCACCGGAAAGCGCGTATGTCGGCGGCCTTCCGCCGTACGGCACTGCAACCGGAGAGACTGCCACTGTGACGCTCAGGGTCAGTGACTATTGGGGACACGGGTGCTGGGCGGCATTCACCGTGACCGTAATGGCGCCGTCTAACCCGCCCTGTAGCGAGAAGGTGAC
>JBAUOG010001210.1:0-5388 GCA_049579625.1 Bryobacteraceae bacterium | reverse complement strand
GTGTAATGCATGGCAGGGTAGATGCGCATCGGCATTTTGTACGGGTTCTCGCCGGTAATGCGTTCGTACATGTCGAAGAGATTGCCGTATCGTTCTCGAATGACGTTCTCTCCCAGCCGCTTGATGGAATCCGCGAAGTCGAGATACACCCCCAGTCCCGTCTCGCCGACGCCTCGCCCTTCGTCGCACATGTGCTTCGCGTTGCGTGAGGCCACGTCGCGCGGTACCAGGTTTCCGAAACTCGGATAGCGGCGCTCCAGATAGTAGTCACGCTCGCTCTCGGGAATCTCGCTGGCAGGCCGTTTGTCCCCCTTCTTCAGCGGTACCCATATGCGGCCGTCGTTTCGCAGCGATTCGCTCATCAGGGTCAGCTTCGATTGATAGTCGCCCGACACCGGGATGCAGGTGGGATGGATCTGGGTGAAGCACGGATTCGCAAACAGCGCGCCTCGCCGGTGCGCCCGCCAGATCGACGTGACGTTGCAACCTTTGGCGTTGGTTGAAAGGTAGTATACGTTTCCGTAGCCACCCGTTCCAAGCACCACTGCATCCGCCAGATGGGTGTTGATCTCGCCCGTCACCAGGTTGCGGGTAACAATCCCGCGCGCCTTGCCGTCGATCACGATCAGGTCCAGCATCTCGGTCCGCGGAAACATCGTGACGCTGCCGGCCTCGATTTGCCGTTCCAGCGCCTGGTAGGCTCCCAGCAGAAGTTGTTGCCCGGTCTGGCCCCGCGCGTAAAAGGTTCGGGACACCTGCGCCCCGCCAAACGACCGGTTCGTCAACGCGCCGCCGTATTCGCGAGCAAAAGGAACGCCTTGCGCCGCGCACTGATCAATGATTTGTCCGCTGAGCTGAGCCAGCCGGTAAACGTTCGCCTCTCGCGCCCGAAAGTCACCGCCCTTCACCGTGTCGTAGAAAAGGCGATAGATGCTGTCGCCGTCATTCTGATAGTTTTTGGCGGCGTTGATGCCGCCTTGCGCGGCGATTGAATGTGCGCGTCGCGGCGAATCCTGGAAGCAAAAGCACTTGACGTTGTAGCCCAACTCTCCCATAGTGGCTGCCGCTGACGCCCCGGCGAGGCCAGAACCGACCACAATTACAGAGTGTTTGCGTTTATTCGCCGGATTGACCAGCTTCATCTCAAACCGGGTTTTGTCCCAGGCTTGTTCAATCGGTCCGGACGGGAGATTCGAATTGAGTTCCATCTATTTCACCCAACCAATCAGAACGCTGAAGGGAACGGAGATAAAGCCAATCGCAACTACCAGCGCAAAGGCAGTCGCCAGGTGTCTCAAGAGCGGCGTGTACCGCGGGTGGCTGATGCCGAAGGTCTGAAGCGCGCTCCACACCCCGTGACGCAGGTGCAGGCAAAGCAGGATCATCGCGATGATGTAGAAGATGGAAATCACGGGCTGCTGAAACCCGTTCACCACGTTCTGGTACGCCTGGCCTTCCTGGTAGTCGGGAACGCCTGTCACGCCGAATGTGAACTGCAGCAGGTGATAAATCACGAACGCGAGAACGATGGGCCCGCTCCAATACATAGTGCGAGAGGAATACGTGGAGGCAATCGACTTTTTCTTCGAGTAGGCTACCGGCCTTGCCTTGTTCGCGCGTAACGCCAGTTGGACGGTAGCCGTGATATGAAGGGCGACCGATGTCAATAAGGTGAGTCGCACCACCCACAACGCAATCGGAAACAGCCGCAGGACCTTGGCGTAGTTGTTGAACACATCCGGGCCTTCATAGACCTGAAGGTTTCCCACCATGTGGCCGATAACAAAGCCGAACAGGATCACGCCGGTCACCGCCATAACGGCTTTCTTGCCGTTGGTAGAGTCCCAAAAGCGCGCGGCTACGTTCTCGCGCAGGCCGACCGCAATTGCTCCCATGAGTTTTTACCCAACCTTGTAGATGATTCTGCGAGTCGCGGATCAGCAAAACATTACAAGCACGGTGTTAAGCCGTTTCATCGCTGCTCAAATCCGAGCGCTGTTTCGAGCCCGTCCGCTTTACTCTTCGATCTTAGCGCAGGGTGTATTTCGTGCCAGGCATCGAATGCGTCACGGAATTGGTGGCGCATTCATGAATTGCCTTGACCTGTCAGGACCTCAGCGGAAAACGATACGATGGCTTCATCTATAGGAGATCCGATGAGACTGGCTCTTTCATTCCTTCTACTGACGACGCTGGCTATGGGCAGTCGCCGCAAGACGCCGACCGCACGTTTGGGCTATCGAATGGGCATTTCTGGCTGAAACTATCCCAGGGTCAGCGCAAAATCTATGCCTTCGGCATTTTGGATCAGTTCCTAGCTTCAGAGAACGCAGAGCTTGTCGCCGTGACAAAAATATTCGATGGGGCGGAAAAACCAACGGATGGGCCGACCTTTGCCAAACTCTCAGTTATTGGGATGGAAGCTACGAAGGCCAGCATGCCGGACGTCGGCGTCCTAACCGACGTGACGGGTAGCCTTGATCGGTTCTATTCCGAACCGCAGAATCGAATCATACCGATACCCGAGGCCCTTCATTTCTTAGTGAAAAAGGCGCAAGGCGAAGACCCTGCGAGATTGGCGAAGGAGATCGCGGACAGGGCCGCACATTGGCATAAACCCGGCAGCGGCTTCAATTACTGAAAGTGACCCACGTTCATTCCTGCCGATTTGGGTTTTGGCCCCACTCCCGCTACACTGTAAGTTCGGCCTAAAGGCGATTTCGTTAGCGTAAAGAAGTTCCGCGCTCAACGTATGCCTGGCCGCAATCGTTTCCTGGAGATTTCATGGCAGATAAAGCAGATAAAAAGGTAAGTACCCCCGCGAAGGCCGCTCACGCGTCCTCGTCCAAGATTGAACAGAAGTCCGAACTCTATGCAGCCGAGTACCTCGGCAGCGGCACGTTCCGCATATCCAAACCCAAGCGGAAGGACGCCAAACGCCGACAGTCGGCTCTCAAGGGTACAACGCGCGGCTCTCGCAAGTAGCCCACTGAGCACGCCCAGCCAACGCACATAGGGCCTTAAGATGTTCTGCGTCGCGTGCGCGATTCCGTTCGAGTTTCGGCAGCCGTAGCCTTTGTTGGATCTCGGCAGATGCGAACCTTTGCAGCCGGGCGGCGGATCAGGATTTGGCATTGGCGCGCCGCTTGGCGGTCCGGACGGACCGGTCCGAGGTGGCAGAGGAGAGGCTATTCTCCGGAGACCGGAGACCCCTCCGCGGTATTCGCTTGTTTGGGGGGGTGAACGAGGATGCTAAGGCCTTGAAAGACAAAGAAGAGCCGATTGGGCGCGAGACCCGGCGATTTGGATGTGGCTGGTAGAAAAGGAATTAGCGAAAGAGTACCCATTGATTCTGACCGTCCTCCTCGGCTCGGGAGTAAGGGGGATTACCTTTTCTCGCTGAACTCTATGCTATACGGGTACAAAGGGGACCGCTCAACCCTTTACAGAGTTGTCTGTATTCTGCAAAGGCTTGTCTCGTTGAAAAGCCAAGTCAACCAGGAGGGCAAATACATGACCAATAAGCTATTGATGGGGCTGGCAGCGTTTGCAACTCTCGGACACGCGACAACCATCTACTCAGGTTCTTCGGGCGGCGGATCGGCCACGGCGGCGTTCACCTTTGGCACAGACAGCTTGACCGTTGTGGTCAATGACAATGTTGTCAACCCTACCGATGTAGCCCAGAACCTGAGCGCCCTGTCCTTTACATTTGCAGGCGGAACCGGCGGCTCCTTGACGGGCGCTAGCAGCCCGGCGTTACGCGTTGTCAATTCAGGCGGCACGTTTACGGATGCGGCTGGCCCCACTACTGTGGCAGGTGTGGGGTGGGTTTACTCGACGTCTTCCAACACCTACCTACTCGACGTCTTGAGCGGGACCGGGCATGCCGGTCCGGCGCATACCATCATCGGTTCGCCGAATAGCAGCAACCTGTATTCCGCGGCCAACGGCAGTATCGTAGGCGGACCGCACGATCCCTTCTTAGCGAATTCGGCCACCTTTACCTTCGCCTTCACCGGTGGCGTTGACGCGAATACTGTGCTCTCTGGGGTCAACTTCCAGTTCGGGACTACGGATAAGACGCTGGTAGCCGGCGTTCTGCAAACACCCGAACCAAGTGCCGTCTTTTTGACAGCATTCGGGTTCGCAGGCCTCTTGTTCTTTGCAAGCCGTCGACGCAGGGCTTAGTAGTCCGCGCGATCGCTTTCAAAAACTTTCAAAAACCCGGTGACAGAAAACCCGGTGACAGAAAACCCGGTGACAGTATCCGCGTTTACCAGATTTCGTGAGAGTCTCCAGCCCTTAGTGCAGGCTCATTCGGACGGAAGAGCCGCTCAAAACTCCCTGAAGTCCGGTCGTCGTCTGTCACTTGATCGCCTTACCTGGACCGTGCCGGACACGCGGCCCGTTGAGCGGACCGGGCGGTGGCAAATGCCGCCGTGGCGAGGAAGAGGAAGACTTAGATTGGTCGCGTGTCGGTTGACTTAGTCCTAGCCTTAGGCTATAGTCCGTACTACTGGTACTAACGGCACTAGGAGAAGTACTGGAACGGCGGAGGTACTCCATCATGGTCTTTCGGCGACGAGCCAGTTTCACCGCGACCAGGGGTGTGTTGAGTTTGCGAGGTAAGGCGCGCCTCGCAGCCGCGGGCCTCGCTGCGTTGGTGCCAGTGCTGGCACACGCTGCCGGTTACACTTTCGGCAACGTCGTAAATCCCGCCGACCCGACCTTCAATCAAGCGCTCGGTATCAACAACTCGGGTGTGATCAGCGGCTATTACGGGAGCGGGGCGGACGCTGCTCATCCCAATCAGGGTTACACCTTAGTGCCCCCGAATTCCTTCACATCAGAGAACTTCCCGGGCTCGGTTCAGACTCAGGTGGTCGCGATCAACAACGCCGGCGACACTGCCGGTTTCTATGTCGACGCGGGAGGCAACACCCATGGCTTCGTAAAGGTGGGTGGAACGTTTACAACCATTGATAATCCAGGCGGGACATTCAATCAACTGTTAGGATTGAACAGCTTGGGAACGGCCGCCGGGTACTATCAGAACTCGATGAATACGCAGTTCGCCTACACCGTGACGAACCTGACCTCTGCCCCTAAATTCACCGCGGTGCCGGATCTTCCCTCGAACACTAGCGCGCAAGCAACGGGTGTCAACAATGCCGGAATCATTGTGGGTTTCTACGTCGCCAGTGGCTCGGGAAACACATACGGCTATATCGTCAACCCTAATACGAATGCGTTTACGGCGCTCTTATTCCCGGGGTCGACCTCTACACAAGCGCTGGGTGAGAACAACTTCGGGGTGGTGGTTGGCGATTATGTAGACTCGGGCGGCAACACGCACGGATTCATCTATTCGGGCGGCAGCTTTGC
>JBAUOG010001209.1:0-2086 GCA_049579625.1 Bryobacteraceae bacterium | reverse complement strand
GACCAGCAGGATTTTCGTGAAGCGCGGATCACGCAGGCGTGGCAATAAGCGCCGCACCGCTTCTGGAACGTCGCCCATTGACCGTTCGACTTCGCGGTGATAGCTCTGCGCCGCGTCCAGCAGCAAGAGTGTATGCCCGGTGGGGGCGGTATCCAGTACCACAAAGCCGCGCTCCGCCTCCTGCACGGTACGTGCGAAGGCCCGGAAGACCGCGATTTCCTCGGTGCAGGGAGAGCGCAGGTCTTCTTGCAACAGCGCACGCTCCTCCTCATCCAATGGGCCTGCTGCCGCGAGCACCTCCTCACTGTAGCGGTGCGTTTCGGCTGCTGGATCGATCCGGCTGACCTGCAGCCCAGCCGGGAGAGCTCCTCCTAACGCATGGCTCAGGTGTGCCGCCGGGTCGGTGGTCGAGAGATGCACGGCATGGCCTGCATGCGCCAGCGCAACGGCGAGCGCCGCCGCCAGCGTCGTTTTACCGACGCCGCCTTTCCCCATCGTCATGATGACGCCCTGCCCGTCGGCTTCCAGTTCCCGTACCAGCTCGTCGAGTCCCTGCATGGAGCCGGCGTCGAAAGCAGCGCTCACTCCCATTGTCTCGTCAGAGAGTGCCGTATGTCCTGACGTGTGCGATAGCCGACGCAAGGCCGCGACGCCGGTCAACTCATGAGCTATCAGCGGCACGGCGACAGTGGGAATGTCTCGCAGGGCAAGAGGCATGGTCTGCAACGCTTCCTGTTGGCGGGCAACCATCGCCTGGGCAATCCGATCGTCTCCGGCAAGGGTGGTCAAGACCCCGTTGAGAACGAGGTGCTGGTTCGTGATCGAAAGCGCGCGGAAGTCTCCCCCGGCGCGCGCGGCCTCCTGGAGGGAGCTTTCCTCCGGGCGGCTGACCAGCACGACGGTGGTGCGCGCCGCATCGCCCAGCGTCTGTACGGTTGCGGCATACTGCTCGTGCTGGGCTTGCAGCCCGGCCAACGGGCCAAGACAACTGGCCCCGTGACTGTTCGTTTCAATAAAGCCGCTCCAGGCTTTCGGCAGGCTCAACAGGCGCAGCGTATGCCCGGTGGGAGCCGTGTCGAAGATGATATGGTCGAAGCGGGAGACGGTCTGCGGATCGGCCAGCAGGCCGGTGAACTCGTTGAACGCCGCGATCTCGACGGTGCAGGCGCCCGATAATTGCTCTTCCATGCTCTGCAGCGTGGAGGCAGGCAGCACCCCAGCATACGGCGTAATCACACGCTCGCGATAGGCCGCGGCGGCAGCTACTGGGTCGATATTCAGCAGAAACAGGCCGGGCACGTCCGGGACGGGTGTCGCGGTTGATCCGGCAGTCAGTTCAAACACATCATCCAGATTGGAAGCCGGATCGGTGCTGACCAGCAGGACGCGACGCCCCTGTTCTGCGAGCCGGAGTGCCACCGTACTCGCGACGGTCGTCTTGCCGACTCCACCCTTGCCGGTAAAGAACAAGAACGGCGTCTGCCAGCCAAGCCAATCGATTGGAGTAAGTGTCGATATGCGATCATCTATTCTCATTATTGCCATCTTTTCTTTGAGCGGAACCCTTGCTCCGCTTAGCAGCATCCGCCGCTCCCACAGGCACAGTCGCCACCTATGTTTTGGGCGGCAACCGGTTCCTGCTCGCGTTGCTGTACGAGGTCCGCCACCACCTCATCACGCGAGGGGTAGCGTCCATAGACGAAAACGTCATCGTTGATCAGGGTGACGGGCAGCGCTTTCTCGCCAAAGGCCTGCAGCAGGCCCGCCACCTTGCGATTCTGCACAAAGGCATCGGGCTGCTGTGCCAGGTTATAGCGTTCGACGGTGATCCCCTCCGCCTCAAAGCGGCGCAGGGTGCGCGCAACCTGCAGCAGTTGCTGATCAACGCCTGCCCCGCAGAGCCCGGTCGAGCAACACATAGCGGGATCGTAGACGCTGATAGTTGCGGTGTGTGCGGTGTACATCGGTAGTCCCATTAGAAATCCTCCTGGTTCATGTATGATCGTTCATCGACGATAGACGATACGATTGAGCGAAAAAAAGCTTGGCTAGAGCTGAGTCACCAACTCTTTGAAGACAGCCAGCG